>JAITNR010000264.1 GCA_031290375.1 Prevotellaceae bacterium
TTCACACCTGATGAACAGATGGCATACGACCATAGCATCAAAGTTTATCGGGACTTAAAAAGTGTTATTGACACCGCCGTCCAAGAAGCCCAAATAAAAGCTGAAGAAAAAGGAATGGCAAAAGGAATGGCAAAAGGAATGGCAAAAGGAAAAGCAGAGGGAAAAATAGAGGTAGTTCTAAACGCTCTCAAAATAAATTTACCCATAGAACAAATTCAAACTCTGACCGGTTTAACTCAAGATGAAATTACCAAAATTTTATTAGAGAATAAATTGTGAGGCAGGGACTGCAAATCCGCACCGGCGGAAAAAAATCTGCGTCATCTGCGTGCTACACCACCAATTTTTGAAGATATACAAAAAATATTTAACTTTGTAGCAAATTGTATTTTGCATTAAGAAAACAAATAAACCTAAAAAGATGAAAAATTGCTATTTGTTTCTCACAACAGGCTTTGAAGAGATTGAGGCTGTGGCTACTGTTGATGTACTTAGACGAGCCGAACTTAACGTGATAACCGTTTCTGTAGAGGAAAGTTTGCTGGTGAAGGCTGCTCATAACGTGACATTGTCGGCAGACACGAGGTTTAACGATAATGATTACTCTGATGCCGAAATTCTTATTTTGCCGGGTGGAACTCTCAGATTGGGGGAGTTTGAGCGTCTGACTAAGCTTTTGGTCGAACAGCAGAAGAAGGGTGGCAAAATTGCTGCAATTTGTGCTGCCCCCGCAATATTGGGCAATCTGGGCATATTAGAGGGCAAAACCGCTACCTGTTACCCGGGCTTTGAGCAGTTTTTGAAAAAGGCAACGGTTTCCAGCGAAAGAGTCGTAAAGGACGGGCACATTATCACAGGCAAGGGACCGGGCTGTACAGTGGATTTTGCTTTGGAAATAGTGAAAACTATTTGTGGAGCAGAGAAGATGAAACAGGTAGCAGAAGGCTTAGCAATGCAAAATAAATAAGACATAATAATGTCATGACACAACATATCGAATTGGGAAAACAGGGTGAAGAATATGCAGGGCAATATTTGATTTCAAACGGGTACCGCATTATTGAAACGAATTGGCGTGTCGGAAAATTGGAAATTGACATTATTGCTCAAAAATATGATTTTCTGTCGTTTGTGGAGGTAAAAACTCGTTCGACAAATCATTTCGGTTATCCTGAAGAGGCGATAACTCGTGCTAAAATGATAAATCTATTGAAAGCGGCAGAAAAATATATAGAGAAAAGCGGTCTGGATATCGGATTCAGATTTGAAGTAATTGCACTCACCAAAACCTCTGACAACACTTTCGAGTTGGAGCATTTCGACGAGGCTTTCGACTCCAATACTGTGCATGGAGCCGCCTATGTTCGCTGGTAATGAAGGCGTAGCTTAAAGGGGGCAAAGGCAATTTTTTTTTATGAATATCGTATCTAATACCTAAATCACTTCCAAATACCCGTCATTGCGGGTCAAGCCCGCAATGACGAATACATTTTACACAATTCTCACAATTTTCAAAATTTACAACCCCAAACATATCAATTCCGAAAATTCTGAAATTTTGTAAAAAAAATAAATTTGCACAATCCAAAAATTATATCTACCTTTGCACCCGATTTTTATATACAAAATAAGATAAAAATAGATAACTCAAAAATATGACTGGTTACTCACAAATATCAATGATTATAGCGTTACGGACAGAAAAAGCCCGTAACTCCTGACTTCGACACTCTATCCCCCAATCCCCATCTCCAAACTGTGTAAAAATGGCACTTTTTGAGTAGAAGTTGTTTTGTAGTGGCTAATTATGCTATATTTCGTGTTTTATGTAAAATAACATCATATTTATTTGTTTTTTCAAAATTTTAAAAAATAAATATTTTATGTATAAAAGTAATTTTAAACTCGGAATTTTTACGCCTCTTCTCCTTATTGTAATGGGAATGACGGCATGTGATGCGAAAGAAATCCAACATGATTTCTCCCCAATTGTCTTTGAATTAAAATACGGAGAAGAAAAAACTTTATCCGTTAATGGCGAATCAATGACCTTTTCTATAATAGAGGTAGTTGATAGCGTTCTTGTTGATTGTTTTTTAACAGATTTTATTTCGCCCGAAGATATGGAGAAAGTAAGAATTCACGCATTTCTTAATGGTGAAATAAATGGTGAAAATAATGTAATCAAAATATCTTCCAAACCATGTGGAACATTGCAATATAACGACAGCAGTGACGTAGAAGATATATACAATTTAATTGCTGAATGGAATGAATCAAGTCCATCGTACTGTGCACAAGAAACCGTCAATGAATTTGGAACTGGCACAGCAATTCGAAATGACTTTCTTCTTCACATTGCAAAAGCATATCCTTTGCTCCATGCGCAAACCTCACAAGAGGACTACAAATTCATCTTTTTAATTTCAAATTTTTAAAAAATAATATGTTATGAACAAATTAATTTTAATAAGTTTTCTATTGGAAATGTTAACATTTGGTGCTGATATTAAAGCCCAAGATTGTGCTACATTAGCACCTCCTCCACCAAGTTGGATTTTCAATCCCACTTTGCAATCTGCTCAAGCAGATGGGCAAACTTATTTACTTCGCATTTTTATCCATATTGTACGAAACGTTAATGGTATAACTAATATTGATGTAAATAATGCCTTAACTACCATCCCTGACTACTTAAACTCAAGTTACAGTAGCGCAGATATTCAATTTCAATTAGTGGGGTTTGACTATATTGATAGCGAGTATTACAATAGTATCGACACACGAGAGAAACAGGATGCTTTGTTAAGTACGAATTTTCACAATAATGCTATTGACATATATGTTGTGGGAACTAATACAAATACTGGTGGTGCTGCGGGGAGGGCAGCAAGTATCCCTGCCACTGCTTTATTTCTACACGGTGGCTACTATTACCAATCATCATTACCTCATGAAATGGGTCACTGTTTAGGTTTATGGCATACACATCACGGCACAGTAAATGAAGGTGGTTCTGATACACATCAATGTAAAGAATTAGTTGATGGAAGTAATGGTGCAACTTGCGGGGATTATATTTCTGACACTCCAGCAGACCCTATCTATGGAATGGTTGTCAATACAATGGTACAGTTGTAGACGCTAACCATCAGTCATACAATCCTGACCCTCAGAATTTTATGTCTTATGCGGGTAAACCATGCAGAATTAAATTTACACCGTTGCAAATTGGACGCATACATAATTTTATTAATATTACTCCAATATTACAAAACTGCGTAGTCTCTACCCCCGCTGACCTTTACATCAAAGACAGCCCTGCCGACACTGGCATAGAACCAAACATTACCACCGCAGAACACTGGAACAGCCCCGATATTGCGATTGTGGAATACAACAGTCCGGGCGTGGAAGTCGGCAATTTAGACCCGACAAAAAACTACAAAGTACGCATTACCGTGCGCAACAGAAGTCAAAACGCCTCAACAGGCTTGGAAACCG
>JAITNR010000029.1 GCA_031290375.1 Prevotellaceae bacterium
AAAAATTTTATTCGCAGTGGGGTTTAATACCCCGCAGCTTGCTGTGGTTAAATTATGGCAACGCTTAGAATTCATGGTAGTAAACCCCACACGTACAAAAAATTTCCTCTACAAAAAAATAGCCTCTGCTTGCAGTGGGGATTTTTTATTCGCAAATCTATAAAAAATGCAGTACGACCTTTGTGTTTTCAAAAGACACCGTTATTTTTTCTGCTGTTATACAAAAACAGATGGGAGTTCCTTCGATTTTCTGACAATCACCAACATTATCAACAAATCCATCTGTAATAACATAATCGCTAGTCGAAATACAATCATTTTTCTGGTCGGAATATTGCAACGATATTGTTTTACCGTCTGTATTATTTGTAATGTTAAGTCTTCGCGCCTCCGTGAAATATGCAAATTTATAACCTTCAAGATCAAAATCTACCTTCTGTTTAACGTTGCGAACTGCATCTACACTCTGGTTCTCATGATGTGTTTTAACCGTAACCTTGGGCGGTTTTATTTCGACTGATTCCTTGTTTTTTTCAGTATTAATGATATATTTTATTACACTTGATTCTTCATCAAGTGCGATGAAATCATCAATTTTCTCATTTATGCCGTATTTCTTGCGTTTTTCTACAGCCTCTTGTGTGCGGTTCTCGGCATCTTTGGTTCCGCTATGTTTTGCCTGTATTTCTTTTGTATGAATCCAGCGTTCGACACAAATTCGTTCCTTTTTTGTGTTATCAACAAAACGTTTTATAGCCAGCTCGTAATATTTTAATGCGTCAATCCTCCTACCGGCTTTTTCAATTGCAGTTCCAATATCAAATACGAGAGAATCAGGAACATTCTCAAATTTTTTAATAAATTCTTTTTCAAGAAAATCGGAAATTGGTCTTTGGATACTTGACGACTGAGTCGGCAGCTCTTTTGTTCTTGCCAATGCAATAGCGAGATAAAGCGGATTAGCATTCTTGTTTTTTAATGATTCAACAAGTTTTAGGGTTTTATTCCATGTTTCGTCAAATACAACAGAAACTTGCTGACAAATAGATAATATTGCCATTTCTTTTGGAGCAAGGCATGATGAACAGGATTTAATTATTCTTTCAAATTGTGCGGCAGAATGAATATTTATAATTTCATTGAATCCTTTATCGTGCTGATTATTCAAAAACAATGCCTGAATTACAATTAGTAACGCATCGGCTGAAAGTTTTCCGTTGTATTTACTATATTCTTCTGCAATTTCTGAATATTTTTCAGCGGAAAATAATAATGAAATGTTATCAGGAAAGCCTTTGATTTGCATCTGTGCAAATTTATAGTTTTTTTCGTCTTTGCTTGTAGACACATCCCAATAATCAAGCGCAAGTTTGTAATTTGACAAAGAAAATGCCATGCATGCGATAATCTCCGGTTGAATAGATATTACTTTCTGTTGATACAATTTTACAGTCTTTTCCAGTAGTAGCGTAGAACCTTGTTTGTTTTCAGTGATTTGTTTTAAACAGCTATTCACTGCGTTGCCGATCATTTCTTTCATGGCATCATGGGGGAAATACTTATCAAATTGTAACGGTGCTTTATCCAGAATAAAATCTATTAAATCGTTTGCTGATTCAATAGTTGGGTTACAAACTGCAAACGCAACACGATAGCACAAAGAATTAATATATGCTGAATTTGACGTAGCTATTTCTATTATTTTATTGAATCCAGTTTTGTCATTTGGGATTATATTGGCTAAAAAGAATGCTTCAACCGCTAAATCTGTCCAACCGGCGCCATAAAAGCATTCTCCGGCAGGAAAATAGTTCTTATCAAAAACCTCGGCATATCCATTACACCTTGCTGATTACTGCGAGTTTTGTAAGTTTGAATAAATACGGGCCGCCTGCCGAAGAAAATATGATTGCTTAGAAACGAGTCCGTTTCCCATTAGGTTCTTTGCTGTTTCTTCTTGATTATCAGAAACATTATCAGAAAAATCTGATAGAGAACCTTCTGTATAATAAAATCCAAGATTATCAAGCCCCCACTTTTTTTTCGTTTTGTTTATTCCCGACAAATAAGAATTTATTAAGTCGCCATCTTTCGTTACTCGCCAAATGTTGCTTACGCCAGTGTCATCGTCTAGTATATATAGTTTGCTTTTTGCTCTGCTTACAGCAACATAAGTTTTATTGATATGGTATTGTAATGGTAATAATTGAGCCCAATCTTCATTTTCAGCTTGATTTATTAATTTGTCGAGTCCGAATTTTCCGCCAAATTTCCACACAGCAACCCTTGCAAACTCTAATCCTTTTGCGGAATTTGCGCTTAAAACAGTATAATCTGGAGTTTTCCCATCACTAAATGGTATATTCGTACTCAATTCCGGGTCATCGCGAATCCATTCAATTTCATCACCTTCATTACAGGGAATAATAAAAACTGTATCCGTTTTTTGTTTTATACCTTCCCAAAAAATAGCGGATTTTGGTTGAAAACGCGCAATGCCGGGACCTTCGGTATTTTCCCATGGTACTTGTGGCAATAAGTTTGGTATATTGAATCTGTTTGCCCTAAAAAGTTGCAACGCATTGCAAAAATTAACAATGTTTTGTGTTGATCGATAATTATTTTTTAATTCCTTGAAGTTTAGTTTAGGGGTCCTGGCGCTATCAGGATATACCGAAAGAATAAACTTTTCGGTAAATAAAGCGGTAATCGCGTCCCACCTAAATCCCGTTGGATTTAATGTTTGGAGTTCATCTCCGGCAAAGACAAACGGTATTCTTGACACATAATGAAGTGGAATATCCCTGTCCGAAAAAATTGATAGCCGATATATCACTTCCATTTCTATTCTGGTAAAATCCTGAGATTCATCACAGAAAATGCCCGAGAACCGAGGTGTTACAAGCTCTATTTCAATGACATGGCGGACTAAATCTTGGTCGTCCCATAGTTTTTTGTCATCTTTTAATTCTTTGTACCATTTCCAAACCGTCTCGTATATTTTTTTGTACAATTCCAAGCTGACAGTCTTTTGATCTTCTTCTAGTCCAATATACTCTTCCGGTTCAAGATAGTCATCAGGACTAATGCCTTTAATATATGTTCGTATTACATGCCAACTTATGTCGGCAGGATATTCTTTTTGGGCAATTTTATCTGTGTTGAATTTGTCATGCCATAGTTCTATAAACATAGAATAATTGACATAATTATTCTGCAAGAAATGGTTGTCATCGTCAACAATGCTTAACAGATATTTTCTTAATTCATGGAACGACTCATCTAGTTTTTGCTTTAAGTCGTCATCATCAATTTCATTCTTTTGTTGTGCCGCAAAATTGCTGTTTGTCTTTAATAAACTAAAAATAAATTTCTTTGCTTGTTTTAATAATTCAGAATTATATGTAAAATAAGCGGGGGGCGACATAGCGTCTGAATATGAAAGATAGCGAAAAAAGTATTCCGCAAAAACATATTGAAGAATTGTTGATTTACCGCTTCCTGCTCGTCCGTTAATAAAAAGCGGGAACGGTTTTTGCTCGGTAGTTGATTTTAGGACGGTTATTTCTTCTCCTGAAAGGGCGAAGTTACTCTGAGAATCTTTTTCAATATCAAACCACAGATCGGGATCAGCAATCAGATACTGCGGATATGATCTTCTGGCGAGCCTTGCGACCTCTGTAGTTTCTTGACGTTTTTTCCATTGCTCAACAATCTCGTCAATATTTTCTTCAATTGAGTAAAGTCCAATTAAAAATATATAGTTTTTTTCGCGGTCAGCAAAAAAGACTATATTATGGCCTGATAAGCTTTTGATATCTATGCAATGCTTATCCGCATTCATGCCATTTGCAAGGTCAGAAACCGCATCGCAAATAGGACTGAAATAATTAGTATATGATTTACCGTTAATCGCTTTTATCCAATCATCTGATTCATAAATCAAAGCTTCGTTTTCGAGGCTATACGTCGTATTTGAACTAAAGAGAAACGAATTTTCTTCTTCCGACAAAGGTTTCTTTTTCGGAGGAGGGTCTTTTACAATTTTTTCCTCAACAAACTTCCTCAATTCTTCCGGCTTCACTCGTCGAAGAAATTTATCGCCATTATCAATGGCTTTACATTGAAAATCATCATACTCCCTATCTCCACGTATTAGAACAGAGAGAAATTTTATTACCGAATATTCGATACCGCTTATGTTGATAATTTCTTGCGCCGCAACAAGACGCCCCTGTTTTGAGCCAAATTTCTTTTTCACAAAATACGGGGTGGGGAACGGATCAAAATTTGATATGCTTTGATTGCACTCAACATCGCGAGCAGCTTTTTCAAGTGCGTCGGTGCAATCATGAGACTTTGCTTCACTTCTACACTCATCTGTGATATAAACTATATACTCCATAAAAACTCCTTTTTAGCAGTCTATTTTTAAAAATGCACGCGCACTTTACATAAGTCTACTATGAGACATGAGCAAGCTCATACTACACGAAAACTGAAATTTGAACAACTAGGGCACTGCCTCAGGGGTGCAACTTTATATAGTATGTAAATCCGGACAATAAAAAGGCTTTATATGGCTTTTTTGACATCATCCTCCCATAAACCGCTCTCTTCCTTAGCCCTGAGGGACAAGGGGAAGGCTTTCTCAGGTACGCAGCACACGCGCTACGCGCCAGCGCTTGCACATACTCTTTTTTTAACAGATCATGCGTTACACCATCTTTCCTCAAACGCATATTGTCACTCGAAAATACCACTGCCGGTTTGTTCTCCCGCCATGTCGAATCGTTCTTGTCTTTTTTTCGCGTGTTTATCGTCACTCCATCTGCTGTATACGACACATCCACATCCTCTAAAAACAAGTGTTTTGTACCCCGTTTTCTTACCAAACGGAAGGGTGAAAGCGCCTGTGGCGCTCAGCGCTCTTGAACGATGTTTGGTTTTGTCCCCAGAACGCCGTTTCCACCATCATCTTTTTTGTCATCTTGAACGGCAGTTTATCTGTGCCCAAATATTCGTCAAGCGGTATTACCAGCTTCTGTTTTACCGTCACCCCTTCGCTCTCCGGCTTGGTTACTAGCTCCGGCTTGCTTACTACCCGCAAAATCGTACGGCGCATTTCGTTTCCCCCCTGCTATACTCTGTATCTTCCGTGTCCTTTTTCCGCAATTAATCCGCCACAGGCGGTTTCAGCCTTGCCCTTGGTAAGAGAAGGGCGTTCAGCAAGCCCTACAGAAAAACCCTTACGGTGAAGTGCGCGGCAAGGAGCATGGAGCAACGTATGCGCTAACGGTAGAGTGCGCGGTAACGAGTATGGCACGATGCGTAGCATCGAAAATTATGAGCCCCAATTTAGATTAGGTGTCGATAAGGGGAAGGCTTTCTCAGGTACGCGG
>JAITNR010000064.1 GCA_031290375.1 Prevotellaceae bacterium
CCCTAATTTAATAGGAAATATTCAAGCAAAAAATAGATAAATACCTGTTATGTAAATATTTAACGAAAATTGTCCGCGAAGTGATATTAGGGGAATAACTAAACATGAAAATCTGTGTTAAAGCAAATTTGCAAGTAACAGATATTTCCGATTCTGGCAAAGTGGCTTTAAAGCGGGTAGTAGATACTGCAAAAATATTCTACAAAGATACTGAAGCTCTGCAACGCAGTATAGATATTTTAGATGATTAAATTATGGGCGCAAAATATAGATTACAAGACAATATTATCGCTCAGACATTCTTTTTCGTTATTGCGAGCGGATCGAAGCAATCCAAAAATTAAAAACGTTAAACAAAGTATACCAAAATAAAATAAGTCCACTATACAAAGTTATTTACGTCATTGCAGGCTTATCCGCAATCTCATTTTACCATAATTTTTATATAGTCCTTTTTTAATATTACTTTAGTATTGTTTTGTTTCATTTTGGTATTAGCCTTTTTTGTCTGTTAGAATATCATATCAACAAAAATAATCGCCCGCACACCAAATTCCGTAGGAGTTTTCAACTCCTACGGAGTTCCGACAAATAAGAAACCCTGCGAGGTTTTCACAAAAATCTCACTTTGATTTCTACGGAAAAAATCTTTTTTTTTATATTATCGGTGATATAGCGGTTGTGAATCAGTCGTGCCGCATCTTTTTCAGTAACAATTATGCAAGAATTGCTTTGGGGCAAGTTCAAAAAAAATTGCTCAATCTTTTTTATATCTTTCTCTGAAAAATCGTGGTGGTCTGCAAACTCAAGTTTTTCGATTTTATGGGCAAACTTGCCTAAATACTCGTACAGACTTTTTGCCGAAACTACGCCTGTTACCACTAAAAAATTGTAACTTTTGTTAATATTTAATTCTTCATGAGAAAAAATATTTTTGAGTGGAAAAAAATCAAATGTAGAAAATTGCAAATCAATATTTTGAGGCAGTTTTAGCTGTTCTTTCCAAAATATCCTCTCCTGTTGCGACAGGTTGTTCGGACATTTGGTAACTATCACACTGTTGGCACGTTTCAAGCCTCTGCAACCCTCTCTTAGTCGTCCACAGGGCAAAATCCTGTCATTAAAAACGGGGCGATTGTAATCTACGAGTACAATCTGTTTTGAGGGCGTTAGTTTTCGGTATTGAAAAGCGTCGTCAAGCAGTATTACATCGGGCGGGCAGGGTAGTGCAAGCAAATTTTCTATTGCCTGCACTCTGTTTCTATCCACAGCCACAATTATTTGCTCGAACTTGCAAAAAATCTGAAACGGCTCGTCCCCAACAGTTTGAGCCGTTGAGCTTTCATCGGCAATAATAAAGCCCGAACTTTTTCGCTTGTAGCCCGCTGAAAGCACTGCAACACGTTTATCTTGTGAAAACTCTCTGATAAAATACTCAATATGGGGCGTTTTGCCTGTCCCGCCAACGGTTATGTTTCCAACAGAAATTATGGGAATATCAAATCTTTTTGATTTTAGTATTCCCAAATCGAAAAGCAGATTGCGAACCAAGGTTACAAGGAAGTACATCTTTAAAAGTTATGAGATTTAACATTTTTACCTGTAATTGAAATCAAAACTGTACCGTTGCTCCTAACAGGAAATGTGCCCCAAATGCGTCATATCCGTACCAAAGCTGGTGATTTAACTTCTTGGAAACTGCCAAAATATTGTTAGCCCGAACAAAGAGCGACATGTTTTTGTTGATGTTGTAGCCTGCACCAAGGTTCAGGTCGTAAATGCCGGGTAAATTTATAATTGTCTTGGCGTTATATGTTGGCTCTATTTCTGTTTTTGCTCCGGAAGCAAGATAAAAATTCACATTGCCGAAAAATCCTTTCCCAAAAAGAAAGGATGTACCCACATTTGCCTGCCAAACAGGAGTGTGCAATGCAATTTCAGTGATTGTTGTTCCATTCATATCCTTCTTTTCTTTCAAATTCCAGCCGTTATATTTTAGTTGTGCAAAGATATTGGCTACATCTTTTATATTGTAACTTGCCATAATTGTGGCATTAAACAACATGCCACTCGAATATTGAGGAGCAAAAACTTTGTTGTAAGCGGAGCGAGTTCCAACAAGGGCACCACCACCAAGTGACAAAATATTATTCCTGTAAAAAATTTCGTTATTCACATATTTGTAATTTACAGAGGCATCCAGCAACAAGCCCTTTACAACTTTTACCTTAAATCCTGCAAAAATATCAAAAGGAGTATATGTGTGCTGCGTAGAAGCGTTATCTAACTGATAATAACGGTTTTCTGCCGTAATATTAGCCAAAGAGTTGATTTGAAAATCACCCGTAACCCCTGCATAGAGGTTAAGAAAGTTTTTTAGGAAATAATCTATCTTTACATCGGGAGAAGCGGCAATAGGCGTGTCCTTGCCAAAATTGAAGAACGATTTTAATCCAAGACGGATTTTAACATTATTGAAATTCATCATATAGGCAGGGCAAATATCGATTATCACATTGGTTTTCCAGCTGTTATGTTCAATATTGGGAAAATTCCATGGATTATTGTTTCCGTTCAACAAAAGATAGGGGAGAGTGTCTTTGTTTTGATAGAAAAATGTGCGAATGCCCGCCGAAACCAACAGATTGTTGTCGCCGAGTTCCAAGTCCACATCAGTCATTGCGTTGATATTGTGTTCGGCAATACCGCTTTTGGTTGAATGCAGATGATAGTTCAGATATGCGTTGTAGAGCCAGCCGTTGTCGTTTCTTTCGGTGGATTTGATACCAAGAGTAATGTCTGCCTTGTTGAATGACTGTTTAGGATTTAAAAGCGAGTCCAAATCGGCTTGAAACGGGAAGCTGACAGTGTCAAGCGCAACGTTTCCGTAATAGTTGAATGACTCGTTAAAATATTTTGCCGAAAGATAAAATTGATTGCCACTGAAATTTTTGAAAAAATTAAACCCGCCGCCTGTGTTGAACAGTTTTTTTGTCGGCTTTTTACCTGCACCCAAGATACCGTCGTGGTGAAAAAAGAGGTCAAAATAGCCGTCCTTTGTGTTCCAAATCGGATAGGCAAAATCGGCGAGCCAGCTAAAAAGAGGTCCAACACCCAAACGCAGAAAGCCCGCCTTGGAAGGCTCTCTGTTACTGAGCGGAAAATAGGAGCGGTAAGGCAAAGGAACAAACTCGCTCTTCCCTGTCTGAAGAGGGGAGGAGTAGTTGCTGAAATTCGCTTTTACATCGTCTTTTTTAGGCTCACTAATGCCAAATGCCACACTCGGACGGTCGGAGGATATAATTTCGGGCGTGTAGTCCCGTTCAATTTCGACATTCCGTACCAGTACAGTGTCCCTTTGCTGTGTCCAAACAGCCACAACAGCAAACAAAAATACTGTGACCAACAAAATCTTTTTACTCATAATTATTCCATTTTTTATAAAGGACAAAATTACAATTTTTTTTTCAATTTTTCAATTTCAAAATTCGGTAGTGTTATCCAAAGTATGCTATTTTAAACAAATCCATAGTTAATATAAAAGAACGCCAAGTCAAAAGCTTTGAAATGATTGAATAATTTTTTGGAAAAACAGCAAGTTT
>JAITNR010000066.1 GCA_031290375.1 Prevotellaceae bacterium
AAGTTTCACTTACGGTTATTAACATTTTGTCCTACGGACATACAATGCAATTATCACGCAAAGTCCGTATTTTTCATTCTCATTTTATCATAATCTCACTTTGATATAACTTCTGTGAATGGGCTTGTTGCAGGACGTTCAAATTTTCAATTCCAGCTATCAATCCAGCCCTTGACACTTGCGTCTGAAGGCATACGCCAATCGCCTCTTGGTGAGAGATTTACTGAACCTACTTTTGTGCCGTCAGGCATACAGGAACGCTTGAATTGGTTTGCAAAAAATCTTTTTAAAAAGACCCTCAGCCATTTCTTTATTGTTTTATTATCATAGTTTTCAAAGGCATTTTCCGCTAAAAACATTATTTTTTCGGGTGAAAAGCCAAAACGCAAAAAATAGTAGAGGAAAAAATCATGCAGTTCGTATGGACCAACTATGTCTTCGGTTTTTTGCACAATCTCGTCATTTTCGTTTGTTGGCAGCAGTTCGGGCGAAATCGGGGTATTGATTATGTCAAATAAAATTTTTGCTGATTTATCGCTTGTTTTGTTTTCCGCAATCCACTTAACCAAATACTGTACAAGGGTTTTGGGTACTCCCGAATTTACTCCATACATACTGATATGGTCGCCGTTGTAAGTTGTCCAGCCAAGTGCCAATTCGCTCATATCACCGGTGCCAATGACCAATCCGCACACTTTGTTGGCATAGTCCATAAGAATTTGCGTACGCTCTCTTGCTTGACAATTTTCGTATGTTGTATCGTGGTTATCAGGGTTTTGCTTTATGTCTTTGAAGTGCTGTTCAACTGCTTTGACGATAGAAATTTCTTCCGCGGAAATTTCAAGCGACTTCATCAAATTCCACGAGTTGTTTTTGGTGCGGGCTGTTGAACCAAAACCGGGCATGGTGATGCCGAAAATGTTCTTGCGTGGAATTTTCAATCTGTCAAATGTTGCAACCGTTACCAAAAGGGCAAGTGTTGAATCCAAGCCGCCCGAAACACCTATTACCGCACTTTTTATTCCTGTGTGAAAGAGCCGTACCGCCAATGCATTTGCCTGAATATTAAATATTTCCTGACAACGTTCGTCCAAATCTTTACCTTGAGGAACAAATGGAAATCTGTCAAATTTTCTCGTCAGTTGGGTGTTTCCAAACACAGGCATGTCAAGTGGAATTTTGCGAAAATTTTCACTTAGCGAAGTGCATTTGAACGAATCATTCTTTTTTCTGTCGTTTTTTAGTCTTTCAATATCTATGTTGCTGATAATCAGTTGTGGCTCTAACAAAAACCTTTCACTTCCCGCCAAAACAGTACCGTTCTCGGCGATAATGGCAGATGAGGCAAAAAGCAAATCTGTGCTTGATTCGCCGAAACCTGCCGACACATATACATAGCCTGCCACGCACCGTCCCGACTGCTGCGAAACAAGTTGCCGGCGGTAGTCGCTTTTACCCGCAAGTTCGTTTGACGCAGAAAGGTTGAAAATCACATGCGAACCGCCCAATGCCTGATATGATGAGGGCGGAATAACAGCCCATAAATCTTCACATATTTCAATTGAAAAGGTGAAATTATCTTTATTTTCTAAATAATCATTGCTGTAAAATAAAATATCTTTGCCAAATGGTACTTTTTGAGTGCAAAAATCAATTTCCTTCGTTTGACTGTCCAACGCAGAGGCAAACCAGCGAATTTCGTAAAATTCATTGTTGTTTGGGCGATAAGTTTTGGGAACAATACCGGCTATTTTTCCTTTCTGACAAACAATGGCACAGTTAAAAAGCTGATTACCAACTTCTACAGGCATTCCAATAATAAAAATCGTTTCAAAGATTATCGTCTTTTTGAGCAAGTTAAACAATTCATTTTCAGCCGATTGTATAAGTTGTGAGTTGTGAAACAAATCGGCACAAGTATATGCCGTAAGACAAAGTTCAGGAAAACAAACTACTTCAACTCCCTGATTTTCTGCTTTTTGTATTAAGTCAAAAATTCTGTCGCAGTTGGTTTTGCAGTCTGCCACTTCCACCACAGGGAGAGCAGCAGCAGTTTTGATAAAGTTGTATTGCATTTGTTTATATTTTTTTAGACGATTGTTCTGGTATTAAAATTAGATTGCAAAATTACAAAAAATCTACTCAATGCAACAAACGCAAATGTTGCCATGGAACTCGTATTTTATTGGTTAAACATCCCTAAGGTCAAAAAAAGTTAAAGTTTTTTGTTATTTCAATTTTTTTTTGTAACATTGTAATATTGTTTTGGTATCTTGATATCAGTAAAATAATTTATTTTTTTTATTTACCTTTGTTCCCTCAATTTTCATTATTAATAATAACCTGAATAATTTTAAAATGCAAAAACCTTATGTCATAGGTGTAGATATTGGAGCACAGACCGCTAAAATCGGTATTGTGAACGTGCACGGCAACGTAATTGAACAAACGGCTATTCGCAGCAATAGCACTGCGGATGTGGAAGAGTTTGTTGATGATCTGTGCGAGGCGATAATAAAATTGTTGCCTGAAGAGATTTCTTTGAAACAAATCAAAGCTATCGGAATAGGAGCACCGAATGCCAACTATTATACAGGGATGATAGAAAACGCTTCCAATTTGAAATGGGGCAGCAAAACGAAGCAAATCCCTTTGGTAGAGATGCTGAGCAAAAAAATTGACATTTCGTCCGTAATGACAAACGACGCCAATGCTGCCGCTATCGGTGAAATGACCTACGGAGCAACAAAAGGCATGAAAAATTTCATTATGATAACCTTAGGTACAGGCATAGGCAGCGGTATTGTGGTGGACGGCAGGATTCTATACGGGCACGACGGTTTTGCAGGCGAACTCGGACATGTTACAATGGTACGCGGGTCAAATGCTCGTCTTTGCAATTGCGGACGGACAGGCTGTTTGGAAACGTATGCATCTGCTATCGGAGTTGCTCGTTCGGCTCGCGAAATATTGGAAACAACCGACAGCAAAAGCCTTTTGCGCAATTTGCCCGTAGCTTCAATCACGTCCAAAGACGTATTTGAAGCCGCCATCAAGGGCGATGATATCGCAAAAGAAATTTTCAATATCACAGGAAAAATATTGGGCGAAGTTTTTGCCAATTTTGTGGCGTTTAGTTCCCCCGAAGCGATTGTCCTTTTCGGCGGCTTAACAAAAGCAGGTAACCTGATTTACAAGCCGATTGTAGAACATCTAAACCTCAATCTTCTTCCCATTTGGCAAGGTAAAATCAGGGTTCTTTTGTCCAAACTCAAGGAATCCAACGCCGCCATACTCGGTGCAGGTGCATTGGCTTGGGGATTGCAGGAAATTGAAAATTGAAAGTCATTTTTTTGTTCATTAGGAGATACATATCAACAGGAATAATCGTCACCCATCACACCAACGGTGTTGTCTCAAAAGTGATTTTAGCACGCAGATGAGACATATTGGAGTGATAGACACAGTTTTATTGTGTTTATTATCAATATATTAGCAATTTGTATTTTGATTTTTATGAATATTGTATCTAAATCACTTCCAAATACCCGTCATTGCGGGTCAAGCCCGCAATGACGAACGTTTTTAGAACGTACGGATAATCATCACAGATTTTCATGTTTAGTTATTCCCCTAATATCACTTCGCGGACAATTTTCGTTAAATATTTACATAACAGGTATTTATCTATTTTTTGCTTGAATATTTCCTATTAAATTAGGG
>JAITNR010000072.1 GCA_031290375.1 Prevotellaceae bacterium
TGCGCCGCTTGTCAGTACGCGCCCGAATACTTCAAGCACTACACGCTCTATGTCCTGCGCACTTTCGGTAACGTTTTGCGCCTGTATATTAATATTTTCAAAAAATTTACCGATATTGATAATTGATTTATCGGTTTGACGGTTCACGGTTTGACGGTTCACGGTTTAACGGTGTGCATTTTTTACCGTTTTACCGTTTAACCATTTAACCATTTTACCCTGCACCGTTTTACCTTGTTCCTTGTTCCCTATTCCTTTCAGTGTTTTACCCTGTCGTTTTCAAATGTTGTTGCTTGCGGGCTTGGTGTTGTCGGGTTAAAAACCATTCCCAAAGGCGCACCGTTGCCCGCTACCGTAAAGGTAGAAAGTTGCGTTTTAAGAGTATTCAAATCATTATAAACTTTTTGCATCCATTCAACCATTTTTTCTACTTTTACAAGTCCGCCGTTGTCGCCGCCATTGATAATGATTTCGTTTTCGGCATCAATCAAGACTTTATTGACTTTTTCGCACATAATCAACGCCCATTCGCCGCTGCCTTCTATTTCAAGCATTAGTGCCTGACTTTGGTCGGCGGGAATTACCACAATACCGCTTTTGCCCGCTGTAATGCACTGCAAACGGACATCGTAATAAGGCACGTTATCGTCCGTTATGGTGCAAGTTCGGTTTTGCTCGTCAATGTCGCTCACAATACCCAAAATGGTCGGCGTTCTCTTGCCCGCCAACGCTCTGATGCCCTCTCTTATTTGTTCCTCATTTATCATCGCCGTAATTTTTAAGTGTTAAAATTTGCCTGCCGCCGCCGGTGTCAAATGAGCCTTCTATTGCCTGTACAAAATAATTTCCGTTGCGTTCGGGATAGCGTTTGTCGGTAATTTCGGCAATCATTCCAACCACAAAATACGGCACAAGAAAACAGCTTAATTTACCTTCCTGCCGTCCCTCCGTATTGTATTCGCGTTGCAGGCGTTCAACGCACTCTTTCAGGTATTTTTCATCAAGCCCCGCTTTTACTTTTATGTCTTTTACGCTCTTAAACTTTGTTTGTCCGCTTTTCAGACGTTTTGTTTTGCCCGTGCCGTCTTTGGCAATAATATTTATCTGAATATCGGTTTTTTGAGGCTGCCGTTTGAAGTTGTCATCTTTTGCAACGTTCCAGCCGAGTTGCAGCTTTGCCCTGCCGTAATCCTCGCCAAAAGGACTTGCACCTGCATAAAGATTATTGCCGCGAAACACCACAGAGCAAAGCAATTCCTTTTTTAACCATTCTAGTACGTCCATTGATTTGACATTGTTAAACGTTACACTTTTTATTGTCAAGTCGGGTATGGCATCGGACAGGACAATATCAAGCCCCTGCGTTAAGTCGGCTAAAAGCGTTTTCAGTTTTGTCGCTCTGTAACTTTTGGTAAATATTTTGTCTTTGAGCAGAAAAGCAAAGCCCTCGCAAATTATCTCGAGCCGCTCGCCGTAGTTAATGGCGGCAATAAAACCCTCAAAAACGCTCCTGTTGTCGCCATTGTAGCCCACCCAAACCGACACCCTGCCGCCGACCTCAAAAACGCATTCCTTTTCGCCCGAATAAATATCGGTTGCCGTAAGGTTGTTTTTCAGATACGGATAAAGCGGAAGTTCTATCATGCAACTTTCTACAAGCTGATTGATGCCACTTTTCCACTTTACAGACGCCGGCTTGACCTGTGCGCTCCTGCCGTCTTTCATCTGAATTAATATGTCCGAAGTCATTATAAACATCTTTTTAATTGAGAATTGAGAATTGAGAATTGAGAATTATTTTTTTTGTATTTAAATGCAATTTATTTGCCGTTTAAAAATAATTGTTGTAACTTTGCAGCTCAAAAATTAAGGGAATGTACGATACTGGTTTTGTGCCTAACACGTCGCCCTTAATTTTTATTTTATACCATTGGTTACTGAATACAAGAAACGTTCTATATGTTCAATTCTATTGTGTAAATAAACACGTTTTGCCACATTATAATACAGTTCTTTTTTCTTATCCTTGAAATAATAGAACTTTACAATATTATCCTTTCTAACCTTTGATAATTTCGCCGATTTTATAAAAGTTGCTTTTTCCAAAGACTTGTCGATAGTCTTCAAGTCCTCTTTTTTCAGTCCTTTTGCTCTCCCGAAAGTATCGCTGTATAAATGCCTGTTCCCATATTTTGTAAAGCCAACAGAAATGTCTTTATCTGCTACCTGTTTTACAACTTTTTTTTCGAGCAATGGCAGCATTTGCGTTGTATATTTTTCGCGTTCTGTTGCCGTTGCCGATTTTTCAGGTTTCCCTGCCGTTTCCACCAGTTCCTTTGCATTTGGGCAGTTATAGCAGTTTTTTTTTTGCCTGAAAACAAAGAGGTTTTGCGGTTTTTTGCCGTTAATTGGGCAGGCGGCACAGGAGTCAGCAAAATAAGGGTGTTTGTCGCTGAATAACTCGCCATCGGCGGCGGGGTTGTTTTCCAGTCCGGGCTGTGCATCGCTTTTGGGATTTCGAGCTACAAAGTCGTCCTTTGTCGGTGCTTTGTCGGTTGCCTGCCAGCCGCACTTGCAGTTCCATCGGTCGCCTGGGCGGTGCTCGTTCCAAAAGTTATCATTCACAGGCTTTATCGTACCCCAAAACGGGATATGGTCTTCTCCCGGATTGGCTGAAGTTGTCGGCAGCCACTCAACGCAGGGAAGCACATCGCTTTCTGCCTGAAACTGCCTGAACTCGGCCGCTTTACTTGCCCGTAAAACAGCAGTATTATATTCTGTTTTCAACCATTGCTTGCACTGGTGGGTGGTAATCGGCTTTACGTCTTTGGCAAATTTGCCGAAAGTTTTAAGTTTTCCCTTTTCATCAAGCAACTTTGAAGCAATATCATTCTGCAAACGATGTACCTTGAATGCCGACCATATTTGATTGTTTGTCCTTATTTGGCGGGCAAATTCATTCGCCGGGTTGAAGTGTTTTACCCGCTTAAAGCCTGCGTATGAAGCAAGATTAATGATTTTAAGCGTTTCGTAAAACAAGCCGGGTTCGAGTTCCTTTTTTACATCAAAATTTTTGTTGTAAATGCTGGTAAGTGCATTGTCAATAACCGTTTCGTCAAAAACAAAATCGGCTGTAGCGGGTTCTGTGTCTGCCAGATTTGGCGTACAACAGGGGCAGGGAGCATCGTAGTAAAGATTATCTACTACCAGTCTGAATGATTTTTGCCCCGCCTGTCCGGCGGGGCTTGGACGAAAAAATCGTACAGGTTGGCAAACAGGTTTTTGCCCTTTTTAGTGTCT
>JAITNR010000184.1 GCA_031290375.1 Prevotellaceae bacterium
ACCACTTTTACCTTTGTTTTTTGAGGCAATAGCCATTCTTACTTTTCGCGTGTTGTTTCCTAAATCAACGCCCATTTTCGGATTTTCCAACAGTTCCGCCTCTAATTTTTTCAAATCTGAAGGTAACGAACGATATTTTTAAACAACGGTTTTAATTCCCGCTTAAATGTATCAGTCGATATTACCTTGTAATTCATAAAGCAGTTCATCTATTGTTTGTCCTTTCTGTTTTCCATCAAGGATGTCCCGCACATCGCGAAAACCGCTTGCAATGCTCTTATATACTTTGCTTTCCTTCGCTTTTGTCGGCTTTGCCGTTTTTTCAAAAGACACTACGTCGGGAATTGCAGAAAACATGGCTAAAATATGTTTCCCCATTGAAGTACGTTCATTAATCTGCACTTGATAAGTTGCCATAATCGTAATTTTTTAATGACTGTTTTTATTCTGCAAAATTACAATAATTTACCGAATATCACAACAGCCGATTATTTTTTTACACAAACCAATATGTCAAAGAACGCTTTATTTCAATTAAAAATTGAAAGTTGAAAATTATTTATTGTCTGAATCAGGATTTACAGGATGGTAAGATTTTCAAGATGAATATCCTGCTTATCCTATTATCCTGTAAATCTCAGTTTCAGACGGTTAATTAATTTTACGGAATTTGCGTATAAACCACCCCATCGTGCCAATAAACATTGCCGTCTGCGTTGCTGGCAAAGGTTACATTGGTATGATTGACGCTAACATTAGTATGTCCCCGCGATACATAAAAGCCGTAATGGTTGGAATTGCGTATCACCGTATTACTAATCGTAAGAGAAGTTTCGCCCGACATAGAAATTGCTCCCACACCACTGCGACCTGCACCATATTCAATAATGCAATGGTTGATAGTGTGGTTTCCTTTCCCTAATTGAATACCCATAGCACCGCTACTCGCCCAATAATAAGAAGAGCCGGGCAAACGGGTAAAGGTTACAGGATTTGCTGCCGTTCCATTGACGGTTAAACTTGCAGCCGCATTATTCACAATACTAATCCCTGCATCGGCATCCATATAGAAAGTAACACCTTCTGTAATGGTCAAATTGCCAAGCATTTCTCCGTACGTTTCAATGAAATAAGGCACACCCGTTCTGCCAACCGTCAAATTAGTTTGAGCGGGCAACGCAAAATCTTTAATTGTTACATAATTGTTGGTGTTGTTTGCGTAAGTGGAAGTCATATCAAAATCCACTGCCTGCCTGATGTGATTGAGATACACAGGCGCAACGCAACCTTCAATCACATTGTTTTTGAAAGTTGGGATAACGCCCGGTAAGTAAGTGCTGTACAAGCCGTAAGCCAAACCGCCCGAAATTTTGCAATGGCTCATATTCAACTCCGAGCCGTCATCCCAAAGTTCTACAACACCTGCACCGCCTGTGCGTTTGCCGCCATTGATAAAGTCGCAATACACAAACTCATTGGCAGCGTTGGAACTGATACGAATATAGTCCCACGAGCCTTTTTGAGTGCCGACACCAATAAATTTGATGTGTTTTGTGTCAGTACCAATCGCCTTGATACAGCCGCCCTGCTTAACTTCAATCGCACCGCCTGATTTGGTGAATTGAATGGTTACGCCCGGCTCAATGGTAAGGGTGGCATTGTTTTTAATTTCACCCGCACCGCTTACATTGCAAACGTAATCAATGTCCAAACCCAAATCCTTCAAAGTGGTGTTTTGAGTGATGGGAAAGACGAGTTCGGTGAGTTCGCCGACGATTGGGTCATCGCCACCACCATTGGGTTCTTCGGGTTCGCAACCCGAAAACATCGTTGAAACTGCGAGGCAGGCAATTATCATCGCCACATTCCTCAAATAAAAATGAAATTTAGTCATTACTTAAAATATTAAAAATTAGAAAACTTGATTTATTGAAAATTTTATTGGTTGATTGTCATTTGTCTGAACCATGATTTCAGTAAGATTTTCCTGATTATCAGGATTAAATTCATCTTGACAATCTTTTTCATCTTGTGAAAAATTGTGGTTCTGACAAATCACAAAAAGCCGCAACGGGGCAAAACCCATGCTGCGGCTAAACGATATTTTTTGTATGTTCGTGGAGTAAAAAGAGACAGACGGAGAGAAAGAAATGTTTTATAAATCGCTGTAAATGAGCAATTTACCCCCCCCCCATCGAATATTAATTATTGCATAGACGTGGCGTGGCGCGTCTGTACAATGCGCCATGGCGTTTTGTAACGTCAGGCGGCGGAGGATATGGAGTATTAATCGTGTCATTTCTTTTAGCAAATTATTTGTGAGTGCAAAATTAATATTATTTTGGGAATTGTGCAAATATTTTTTTTTATTGTTTGAGAGATAGATTCTACTCGCAAAGTTATAAAATTCTGTTCAAGATTTTAACAGGCGATAAAAAGTTTAAATTTTTTCTTGGTCTTTTGTTTATTTTGTATTGATATTTAAATAGTTGTTCTTCTGTAATATTTTAGGAATCAGTACCTTTTGGCAAATATTGTCTGATTAGTTTATCAGTATTTTCGACTGTTCCTTTTTGCCACGATGCGTATGGGTCGGCAAAATAGACAAACGAAAGTGTGGATATTTTTTTCAAAAAACCGCAGGGCTTGACCTTTACTGTCGGTAAGCGTAATGGCTAACTTTGCATACTCTTTTTTTCGGGCGAAAAATATCACTAAACAAAAATAACCACTTATTAAGCAGTTATTTTATTAATGAATTTAGACAATATACAAAAACACATAATTACTCCGATTTACTTTCTAATAATTCATTTATAAGATTTCTTCTTTTTTGTATTTTTTCACTATCCAAATCTTCCGAATAAATAATTTTTTTTGAAATCTGGACTAATAATGTAAAGATTATTTCCAATATCAAAATTACCACCTTTGTTTTTACATCTAAATTTATGGGTAGCACTCCAACCGCAAAATTTATGTGGAATGTTATTAGCCATTACTTTTATTGTATCACTGATAATGTTTATTTTAGAAAGATAATCTTTTGTTTTCGCAAGATTGGTTTCATATTCATTTTTAGCATTTTTATATTTTGAATATCCATAAGAAGAGTAACTATCACTCCATATTTCCATAGTAGAACGATTATCTTTCATCTCTTTCAAAAATTCATTTGCTTTTTCCAAATAGTCACTTGCTAAATAAACATAAACAGCAATAGTTGTGTCCGTGTAGACAGAAGTAAAAGCACTGTCTATCTTTGTTTCGATAGGCTCGTAACTTGCAAAATCGTACAAAGTTTTGTACATCTCGTTCTTTATTAATTTTGCTGCTTTTTCTTCTTTTGAAGTACAAGCAATAAAGAACATTACGCTAAAAAGTAAAAATATTTTCCTTATTTTAAAATCCCTGTATGTGTCGGGCGCAACTTTTAAGTTAGACACTATAATTCAACGCACAAGGGTATAACTTTTTTCTGAATTAACAATCAGAAATCTTGCGTAAGTGAAAAATATTTTCAGGGAGTGTGGCGGCACATAGATAATGATTTATACCGCTATTTTTTGTACTTTTGCGGAGCAAAAGCATTTACCATAAATGGACATCTGGGATAAGAAAAAACGTTCGGAAGTCATGTCTAAAATCCGGTCAAAAAATACAAAGCCGGAATTAACATTGAGAAAAGTCCTTTTTGCAAGAGGCTTTCGGTATCGTG
>JAITNR010000227.1 GCA_031290375.1 Prevotellaceae bacterium
TTTGCACTTTGGCAATCGGGGCAGTAAAGAGTAATTTTTATTTTCATACAACAAAATTAACACTTTTTCCCTGATTGTCAATCTTTTATAACAGCATACTTTTTATAACACTACCGAATTTTTTATTCATAAAATATTGGAGGATAATTAAGAATCAATGCAAGCGTGTAAAAAAACGTCTAAAACTTAACTGATACATAGTCATAACCTTGTGATATTTTAATGTAAACAAGGTTATGATATGTATCAATTGTTAATAAATTGTTAATATCTTTTCCGTACCATTATCCAAAAAAAAATTGTACTTTTGCGCTCGGAATTGGGTCATATAGCCCAACGTTATAAAATGAAATTGCAAAACAAAAAGTTCTATTCATGTATTTTTAGCATTCAAATAAGGAAAATCTCACTTTTCTATCGCTGGAACGGAGAATGGAATGTTCCTTAGTTTCCTGCTACATATCTTCTCACAATTTTAATTTTCTCTAATTTTATAATTAATTCATAACCAATAAATGAATAAAATTTCTTTATTTGTAACGTTGCTGTATGCTTTGTTATGTCCCTTGGGAATATTAGCCCAGGAAAAAGTACGGCAAGTCATATCCATCAACGAGATGTTCGTACTTGCTGACCAAAACAGTAAATCGTTGCGACCGGACGCTACCGGAATAAACGAGGCGCGGGAAGCCGTCAAAGTCGCTCAAAACGCCAGACTGCCGGAGATTGACGCCTCTCTTTCTTTCAGCTATCTGGCTGATGGTTACCTGCTTGACCGTGATTTCTCCAACGGAATGAAGGCACCAATTCCACATTTCGGAAACAATTTTGCATTGGAAGTGTCGCAAGTTATCTATGCCGGCGGAGCGATTTCCACCGGAATAGCCATTGCCAAGCTGCAAGAAGCGAATGCCCAATTAAATTTGGACGGAAGCCGGAATAAAATCCGCTTTATGCTGGTGGGCTACTATCTTGACCTGTTTAAACAACGGAATCTTCTCGGTGTGTATGAAAAGAATATCGAACAAACCAAACAGGTGTTAAAAGATATTCGCGCAAAAGGGGATGAAGGCATTGTTTTGAAGAACGATATTACGCGGTATGAGCTGCTTTTATCGAACCTTGAACTCGCGAAAACGCAAATCAAAAATACGCTGGCAATTCTGAATAACAACCTGACAACAACCTTAGGTTTGCCAAACAACACAGTTGTAGAGCCTGATACAACTATCTTGTCTAAAGTCTTGCCGGTGGAAAATAACGAATATTGGACAACGGTTGCCGTCGACAATTCACCGGCATTGAAACAGTTATCGCTGGCTGTGCAAATCAACGAGCATCAGGACAAAATCATCCGCTCGGAACGCTTGCCGCAAGTGGCTTTGGTAGCAGCTAATTATTTTGATGGTCCGATAACTATCGAAGTCCCGCCTATCAATAAGAATCTTAATTATTGGTTTGTGGGCATTGGCGTAAACTACAAGTTATCCGCTTTGTATAAGACAAATAAGTCAATCAATAAAAGCAAACTTGCCATTCAACGCACCGCCGAACAGTATGACGACGTCAAAGAACAAACCGAATTGGCGATTAAAGCGGATTATATCCGATATTTGGAAGCATACGAGCAACTGAACACGCAGCAAAAGAGCGTGGAACTCGCCAATCAGAATTACAGTGTAGTCAGTAATCGCTATAAGAACGATATGGCGCTTATCACCGATATGCTCGATGCGAGCAATGCCAAATTAGCGGCGGAAGTGCAATTGGCTAACGCCCAAATCAATATTGTTTTCGATTATTTTAAACTGCTTTATATTTCAGGAACATTACAAAAATTACGAATTACGAATTAAATAAATAAATCATGAGTAAAATAAATAAACAGCTTCTATCCAACATTTTTATCATTCTAATTATTGTTGCGGGATTGATATGGGTTTGCTCCCGTTTCATCCATTTGGGAAACGTGGAATTTACCGATAATGCACAAGTACGTCAACACATTGTACCCGTAAATAGCCGTGTACAGGGTTTTATCAAAAAAATCTATTTTTCCGAATACCAAATCGTACACAAAGGCGATACCTTAGCCATCATCGAAGACGCTGAATTTCGCTTGCGGGTTGCACAAGCCGAAGCCGACTATCAAAATGCCTTAGTTGGTAAAACAGCGATGGGAACAAGCATTTCGACCACTCGAAATAATCTGTCGGTATCGGATGCAGGCATCGAAGAAATGAAGATTTTACTGCAAAATGCAGAGAAAGATTACCTGCGTTACCAAAAATTGCTGGCGGAAGAATCGGTTACACAGCAACAATATGACGGTGTCAAGACCAATTACGATGCGATGAAAGCCAAATATGAAATGCTGGTGCGTCAAAAGCAATCGACCGTCCTTGTCAAAGATGAACAAACACAGCGACTCAGCCAGAACGAAGCGGCGATTGCCGTAACGCTTGCTGCACTTGATTTGTCCAAACTGAATCTTTCCTATACGGTGATTATCGCTCCCTGCGACGGCGTTACTTCGCGCAAAGCCATACAGGATGGACAGTTGGTGCAAATCGGGCAAACGTTGTTGTCCGTTGTGGACGAAAGCGAAAAATGGGTGATTGCCAATTACAAGGAAACACAAACCGCACATATCGAAGAAGGTATGGAGGTAGAGATGAAAATAGACGCCATTCCTGGCGTAATGTACAAAGGGTGTGTGCAGTCTGTTTCGATGGCTACCGGAGCGCAATTTTCGATTGTTCCGCAAGATAATTCCGCAGGAAACTTTGTGAAAGTGGAACAGCGTGTGCCGGTTAAAATTGTTTTTTCGGACGAAAACAGCCCGGAGGCTATGCAAAAATTGCGTGCGGGATTGAATGTGGAATGTAAGGTAAACTATAAGGTGCATGCACGCAATTGATGATTTACTGCGTCAAATCCCTGCTTTCAAGGAAGGTATTCCGATGAAAGTACGCTTTTGTACGTTATTTCTTTTTGTACTGATTTTTCAATTTTCGGGCGGCATATACATATCCTCTCTCCACGAATTGGTGGGCGGCAAAGCTCTTATGCACGAAGATATTATGATGGCTTTTGAAGCCTCATTTGTAGGGATGTGCATCGTTTTTCCCATGCTGTTTCGCTTGAAATTCCGCTTTGCTTCGCGCACTATTTTTCAGTTCGTGGCTTGCGGATTGATAGCTTGCAATCTGGTATGCCTGTATACCGATAATGTCCCGTTGCTTGTAGGCGCTTGTTTTGTGGCGGGAGTGATACGGATGTGGGGCACTTTTGAGTGTTTCTCGTCCATACAGTTGAGCATTACGCCCACGCGCAATTTCGCGGTGTTTTTTCCGGTAATCTATTCCATTATATTTGGAAGTGCACAATTGTCGGGACTTACTACCACCTATCTTGCCTATTTCTTTGAATGGCAAAATATGCACTGGCTCATCATCGGTTTGTTACTGGTTGTGATTGTCCTTTCTCGCTTTCTGTTGCGCCATTTTCATGTGGAGAAACCCCTTCCCTTGTACGGTATCGACTGGCTGGGCGCGGCGTTTTGGAGTGTCGTATTGCTGCTACTCGTTTTCGTCTGCGAATATGGCGACTATTATGATTGGTTAGATTCGCCTTACATCAGGCTGGCATTATTTGCCGCTTTCGTGTTTGGTAGCATTAATGTTTTGAGAATGAATCGCATCCGGCAATCTTACATTGAAGCAAAAGTATTTCGTTATCCTCACGTCATCAATATGTTGTGCCTGTTTATGGCGATTTGTTTGCTTTCGGCAACTTCTACGGTGTTGGAAAATGCCTACACGGAGGGCATTCTCGGCTACGATATGCTCAATGCCGCCTCTTTGAATTGGGCGCGTTTGGCAGGCGTTATCCTGGGCGGATTATTGACGTGGCTGGCTGCTGTGCGGTTTAAAATTTCTTACAAAAAGATTGTCTTCATCGGCTTTGCGCTGCTGGCTGCTTATCAGGTAGTTTTCTTTTTTCTGATTTCGCCTGACGCCAACATTGAGTTGCTCTACCTGCCGCTCGCCTTCAAAAGTGCGGGAACGGTGATTCTTTACGCTGTATTGACCGTGTATGCGGCACAAATTATTCCTTTTCAACATCTTTTTCAGGTGCTGTGCATTATGGGATTTATTCGCGAGGGCATTGGTTCGCCGATAGCAACGGCATCGGTTGGCAGAATGTTGAAGGTCTTTCATCAGTCGAATTATCTTTCGTTAAGCGGTGAATTGGACGCGCAAAATCCGCTTGTCAATCATTTACCGTTCGATGCCGTTTATGGTGAGTTACAACGTCAGTCGCTGTTGGTTTCCATCAAGGAGATATTCGGATATGCCGTTCTGTTCGGCGTTGTATTACTCATTGCCGCAATGTGTACAAAATATCCGAAGATACACAAATATATCCGGATGCCAGTTTTTGTCTTGCCCAGAAGATTGGCGGAAATAGCACTGTTCCATCGCCCGAAATATACGGTGGAAGAATTGCTTAGAACTAAAGATAAAATAGAAATGTAAGATAATTTATAAAAAACATGCAACCGAGTGATGAATTAGCACGTTCACTTCCCACTTTTAAAGAATGGGTTCCGCTCACAGCCCGTGTTGTGATACTTTTTGTATTTGCCATTATTTTTCAATGTTCGGGCGGCATTTATCTGGCATCCGTCAGTCAAATGATAGGTGCCACGACGCTTATGCACGAAGATATTATGATGGCAGGCTATGCTTCATTCGTAGGAATGGCAATGGTTTTCCCCGTTTTGTTTCCCCTTAAATTTCGGTTTACCAACCGCACCATCTTTATCACAGTTTCGATTGGGTTTGCCGCGTGTAATATAATAAGTATGAATACTCACAGCCAGGTCGTGCTGACGGGCGTTTGTTTCATTTCCGGAGTTTTGAGGATGTGGGGCACGTTTGAATGTTTTTCTACTCTGCTGCTGCGCATTACGCCGTCGCGCACGTTCGCCCTCTTCTTTTGCGTGATTTATTCGGTCATCCTGGGCAGCGTCCAGCTATCGGGTATTATCACGGTTTATCTGTCTTATTTCTATACCTGGCAGTATATGCACTACTTTATCATCGGTTTATTGTTGATTGTCGGCTTGCTTTCCTGCCTGCTGTTACGTCCGTTCCGTGTGCAGGAAGCCTTACCGTTGAAAGGAATTGACTGGCTGGGAGGCATTCTGTGGAGTGTGATTTTGCTGCTGCTTATCTTTGTTTTCAACTATGGAGAATATTACGACTGGCTGGATTCATTCAATATCAGGGCGGCATTAATCGCCGCTTTGGTATTGGGAGTGGCACATTATTTCAGGATGAAACGGCTGCGTAATCCATATATAGACATGAAGATAATACACTACCCGCATCTATTTACCGTATTGTTTCTGTTTACTGCGATGTTCGTTTTTTTGGCAACCCCAACCGTCCTGCAAAACGTCTATACAGGGGCTATACTCCATTTCGACAGCCTGCATACCATTTCGTTGAATTGGGCGGTACTGGCAGGTCTTTTGCTCGGCTCAATGTTTACCTGGCTGACATTAGTCCGTCTTCACTGGAAATTTAAAACTATGATATTTATCGGTTTGGCGTTACTTGTGGCGAATCAGGTCATCTTCTATTTCCTGATTTCGCCCGATACAAGCAAAGAAATGCTCTACCTGCCGCTGATATGCAGAGGCGCAGGGAATATGATTCTTTATATTGTATTAACGTTTTATTGTTCGCAAGTGATTCCCTTCAGTCAGATGTTTCAAGCGCTTGCCATATTGGGATTCATCCGGAATGGCATAGGGACGCCGATGGCGACAGCGCTTGTCAGCAGGATGTTGACGGTTACACACAAAGCAAATTACCTTTCGCTGAGCAGTGAGCTGGATGCGCAAAACCAGCTTGTCGATCATTTATCGTTTAATGCCATATACGGCGAATTGCAACGTCAATCGCTGTTGGTTTCCATCAAAGAGATTTTCGGATATGTAGCGATTTTCGGCATTTTATTGCTGCTCGCTTTTTTACTCACAAAATATCCGCCAATAAACAAATACGTTAGGATGCCTGTATTTTCATTGCCGAGAAGATTGCGGGAAATAAAACTTTTTCGCCGTCCGAAATATACGGTGGAGGAATTACTCAAATAGTTGAATGCAAAGATGGAATGTTGTCCATTTTTTCAGATGGCAATGTTTTCTTCTGTGTTTATCGGCTTTTAATTGTTCCTTTAAAATTCTTATTTTTCATTGTTACAGGCACGGGTTGCAAACCCGCATCAGCGAGGATTTGTAGTTATAATTTTTTACAATCATTCCCTAAAATCTGCTTTTTATCCACATAAAAATACAAATAAACGCCAAAGCCGGCAAAAGATTGATAATCTTCATCTTTTTGATTTCGAGCAGGATAAAACTCAATCCAATCAAAATAATGCCGCCAATTACGGTAACTTCGTTAATAATTTCGGGCGGAATATCTTTGCCTAGCAGTGCCACAAACAACGTTATGCCGCCCTGAAAAACGAGTAGCAAAAAGGCAGAGAACAGCACCCCGATGCCCAGCGCAGAGGAAAGCATTATGGCACTGAAAAAGTCCATCACCGACTTTGTGAGCAAGAGGTCAGAGGTTTTGCCAAAGCCTTCTTCTATAGCGCCGACAATGGTCATTGACCCCATACAGAAAAGCAGAAAAGCCGTAATCAGCCCTTCGGTAAAACTATCATTGCGTGAGTGCGTGCGGGCTTTTATCCAGTCGCCGAGTTGCTCGGTGCGGTCGTTCAAACGGATTTTCTCTCCTGTAAAACCGCCTAAAACGAGGCTTAACACCACCAGCAACGGTGCCGAAATACCGAGCGACATTTTCACGCCCAACAATAATGTAAAAAGCCCGACCGCCTGAAAATAAATGAGTTCGTACTTTTTCGGCAAGTTTTTCTTAAAAATCAAACCGATACTGCTACCCGCTATGATGGCGACGGTATTGACAAGTGTTCCGACCATAAAATTTATTTATTTATTTTGCTACAAAGGTAGTGTAAATTATTTTTTTTCAAAAAATATTTTGCCAAGAAAAAATAAGTTTGTAATTGGCGAGTAATAACTTGACTAATGTTTTTTATAAAATATTGAAATACAGATAATTATAATTTTTATCAGTCAGTTTATTTCGTAACAATTCCTTTGTATTTTTGCATTACAAAAATCAGTAAAAACATCAATTCTTATGGCACTAATATCAATGTTTTCATATTCATTTTTTTATTATTCAATTGTTTTACAAGTTGATCTTTTTTGTTAATAACGCCAACTTTGTCGTTTAATCTCACACAAGAAAGCCCGTTTCTAAAGAAACCCGCGAAATCATATTTCAATGGAATTATTTCTTTTCCCGTCTTGTCAATGAAAGCACATTTGTGATTTAATAAGAAAATAAACTTTTGACGGCAAATTTTTTCAATTTCACCAAAATATAAATCGGAAACGACGGCAAGCGATGCACTTTGCAAAAAAGTAGCAACTTGGCAGATTTGGCAGGGCGAAATTTGCTGTTCAAAATATGTTTGTGCGATTCCGGGTACAAATCAAACAGCATTTTACGGTCAGTCAAACCATTATAACAAATAAGTTCTACTTTCCTAGAATTAACCTGACGACTTAATTCAGGCTCAAACAGACAAATATCGTTTTGATAAAATTTTTTCAAAAAATCGACAATCAAAATATAATTTTGGTATGCTTCTTGCCTGCGTTCTTTGGTTTGGTACTCATCATAATGACCAAAATAATTATAAAGAGGTTTGGCAACATATTGCACTTTTTGCGCATAACTTATTAATTGATTGACAATTACCTGGTCTTCCCACAGAAAATTTGTTGGGAAAAAGAGATTTTCATATAACCGCCTCGCTGCCAATTTATTCCATACAATGCCCCATATTTCGCGGCTCATTATTCGTTTCAGAAACAAAATTTTGTTTTCAAACTCTCCCTGACAAACACATTCTTTATTACTATTGTAATAAAAAAAATAATCGCAATACGCCAAATCTGCCTGATTTTCTACAACAGCAGCATAAAGTTCGGCAAGCATTGTGTTTTCCATAAAATCGTCGGCATCGGAAAATATAATATAGTCGCCTTTTGCCTGCTGCAAGCCGATTTTTCGGCTTTGCGGGCAACCGATATTTTGCTGATTATTAATGAGTTTTACGCGATTATCGGCTTTGGCGTAATATTTCAAAATTTCGGGTGTACTGTCGGTGCAGCAATCATTTACCAAAATCAATTCAAAATCGGTAAAAGTTTGCGTCAAAACGCTGTCGATAGCGCGCTTCAACAATTTTTGTTCCGTATTAAAAATGGGAATAATTACTGAAATTTTGTAATTATTTGTTAATAAATGTGAATTACCCCCCCCCATTTTTAACATAATTTAACTTTTTAATCATTATTTTTGAGTTATAAAATTTAAATACATCAACCAAATACATATAATTCTATGATAATTTATTGTATGTTTTCATATATAAATATTTAAAAACTGCTTTTGCAACTGCTTTTTTTGTTGTCGTCAATAGCAATACAGGCAAAAATTCTTTGATATAAAGCATTTTATCATTTCCTTTTATTATTCCATAATAAAAAAGTAAATCGTCATTGAATATTTGCGCGTTTTTTTTCTGCTTTCTCAAAAACTTCATTACCGATTTAGACACAAAAAATCTTACTTTTTGATACTCAAAGGTTGCATTATTAGCTGTATTGTTGTGTCTTTGCGTGTAGCAGTAAATTTCAGTTTCGTCAAGCAAAATTTCCTTTGCAGCGCAACCGATTTTGACGGCAAAAAGCGTGTCGTTTCGGCAAATAGTTTCCTGAAATTTGATTTTGTTTTTCTCAACCATTTCGCGTTTGATAAACCTGCACCACACAACGCCCGTGTTGTAGCGAATAATGTCAATGTTTGGGTACGATGCCAATGCCTCGCGCATTTTCGATGTCATTGAAAAAAACTTTTCGGGCAGCGGTTTTAGCGTTTTGCTTCTTGCAGAAGTGTTCGCAAAACAAATCATATCTGCTTCGCTATCAACATATTTTTCGAGCATTTTTTCAAAATCTGGCAGAAAAAAGTCGTCGGCATCGGCAAAAATCAGCCATTTGCCCTGCGCCTGCTGCAAACCGATATTTCTCGCGCAGCCTGCACCGCGCTCAAAAACATCATCAACTGCAATTACCTGAATATCATCGCGTTCAGGTATCGACTTCAAACAACGTTCCAATAATTCTGGAATGTTTTTGTGCGGAATTATTATTGAAAAATTTATCATAGCCATATTTTACCGCCTTTCTTGTTTATTTTTATGCTTTCTTTGATTGTTTTTAACAAATTTATTTCTGTTGAAAATTTCTTTTTCAATTCAAACATTTTATTGATTTGTAATTTTAAAATTAACTTTATTATGTTGCGTTTATATTGTCTTTTTATTCTTAAAAACTCGTTATCTATTTGATTTTCAGACAAAAGAATATTTCCATAATTTAATTTATAAGAAATTTCATTCCACGAGTTTTTAAAACTTTCAGTAAATTTCCCTTTTCGTTCTGCTCTATCGTGGCAAACGGCTATTTTCGGTGCAATAACAATCTTAAAACCGTGATAATTAACCCTTTGGCAATAATTCCAGTCCTCGCCGTAATGATAAAAAAGCGAAGTATCGAACCCACCGACTTTTTCAATACATTCTCGGTTAATGAGCCACGCAGCAGCATTCACGCATTTTGTTTCATAAAAATCTTTTAAACGGTTGAAATACAAATCGTCAATAAAATTTTTCGTATTATCATTATTCAAATAAATTTTTTGAAAATTATAATCTAAATTTTTCCTGCTGCCGTCTGTTTGCACAGGCGCAACAATGCCGACAGGCTTCCCGCCAAGAGGGAAGCCTCCAATATTGGATGTGAAAATTTTCAGCAAATTTTCTACCGTATTTTCTTCGATATACGCATCTTGGTTTAGCAGCAAAACATAGTCTGCGCCGTTGTCCAATGTGTATTTTATGCCGATATTATTTGCTGCGCCGAACCCAAGATTTTTGTTTTGAGGGAAAATAGTAATTTCGGGAAAATTTTGTCTAATATAATCAATACTGCCGTCTTGCGAGTTGTTATCAACCACAACAATATTGAGTTTTATATTAGACGAAACCAGGCTGCCGAAACAACGGTCGTACCACTGCCTGCCGTTAAATGTAGCGATAATTGCAAAAATTTTCATTGGAAAAATCAAATTTTTATAACTTTGCAGGTAGAATCTATCATTTCATACATTTGTAAAGAACTTTATATTTTATTCCCGTTATTTTTCCTTTAATGTTCATATATTATCTCTATTTTTATATTGAATACAAATAATTCCTCTATTCCAAAGCACTCAGGATTTGCAAACTCTAT
>JAITNR010000262.1 GCA_031290375.1 Prevotellaceae bacterium
TTTATAAAATTTATATTATTACGTAAATACGTGTATGCAAAGGTAGATAAAAAAATGACACAAACAAATGTTTATGCCACTTTTTTTACATGTTACGTATTTTTAGGGCGGAGTTAGGGATTAAACGCACCAAAAGCAGTATGTTTTTATCAATAGACTGTATATCAATTATATATATATGGAACAAACACGTAATTACTTGATAATCAATGAGTTGGGGGGGGGGATAAGTTGCTTATAATCAGTAATTTGCAAGCATTTTTCTGTCTGCAACGGCAAAGTCATTAGTATTGATGAGCAACTTGTCATATTTTTTTAATCGTTCTATTTTTATCTTCCCTTATGTATATGAAAACGGTTGCAAAGATAAACATAATTTTAAAATCATGCAAATTTATTTTCATTTGGCATTTTTTTATTTGCTTATCCACAATAAGCAAGTTGGTTTAAAAATCCGCAGGATTTTCATATCAATAAAAATGCAGGCTCTCTTATTGTCGGAACTCCGTAGGAGTTAGTGTGGTGCGGGTGATTATTTCTATTGATATTGTCCTAACGAGCAAAAATTACTGAATAATTGATTATCTTTGTTTGCATTCATTGTTCATTATTCTTTGTCTCATAATATGTGAATATTCTATTTGCGATGCTTACATCCGTTAACAATAATTAATTCTCCCATCGCAAAACCACTGCCGAACGGCTTGGAATATATAGCTTCAGCCATTCCTTGTTTTTTATATGACTTTTTTGAGTGAAGTGGATAATATTGTCGTCAGACAGACCAAAACCGCCAAATTCTTGTGCATCAGTGTTTAATGCCACTTTGTAAGAGCCTTTTTTAACCAAAATCCCGTAATCGACAAACGAGCTATTAGGATTGAAATTGAAGACAAAGAGCAGATTTTTTCTCTGATAAACAAGCACCTGGTCACTCTCATTGTCCCAAACTTTTTCCAAACTCAACTCATTGAACTTTTTTTGAGAATTGATTAAACCAATCATTGCCCTGTCAAAAGAGTTCAAATGAGAATACAAAAGTTCTTGATTGTCCGACAGTTGCCATTGCCTTTTGGCGTATTTATATGACCAGTGGTTGCCATCTCTTGGAAAATCAATCCATTCGGGATGTCCAAACTCGTTACCCATAAAATTGAGATAACCCCCATTGATAGTAGTCGCTGTAATGAGCCGTATCATTTTGTGCAGAGCCACTCCACGCGCAACGGTAAGATTTTGGTCGTCTTTATGCATGTGCCAATACATATCAGCATCTATCAGTCTGAAAATTATTGTTTTATCTCCAACCAAGGCTTGGTCGTGGCTTTCGGCATAACTGACAGTTTTTTCACTGCTACGACGATTGGTTACTTCCCAGTAGATATGACCGACTTGCCAGCATTCATCGGCAACTTCCTTAATATATTTTATCCAAAAATCAGGTATTCCCATTGCCATTCTATAATCAAATGCCATACCTCCATCTTCAAATTTAGTGGCAAGTTCAGGCAGTCCGCTCACCTCTTCGGCTATAGTAATGGCATGCGGATTGACCTGATGAATAAGGCGATTTGCCAAAGTGAGATAACAAATTGCATCTCCGTCCTGATTAGCATTATAATAGTCGTCATAACTTCCGAAATTAATTTCCAAGCCGTGATTGAGGTAAATCATCGATGTAACGCCGTCAAACCTGAAACCGTCAAATCTGTACTCGTCAAGCCAAAATTTGCAGTTTGACAGCAGAAAATGCAGCACCTCGTTTTTAGCATAATTAAAGCACAGTGAGTTCCACGCCTGATGTTCCCGCCGTTTGCCTGTGTGAAAATATTGATACGGTGTGCCGTCAAACATTCCCAACCCTTCGACTTCGTTTTTAACTGCGTGAGAATGAACAATATCCATTATCACAGCTATACCCAAAGAGTGAGCCTCGTCTATAAGTTGTTTGAGCTCTTCGGGTGTGCCAAAACGCGAAGAGGCAGCAAAAAAACTTGATACGTGATAGCCAAACGAACCATAGTAAGGGTGTTCTTGAATTGCCATAATTTGTATACAATTGTATCCCAATGATTTTATTTTTGGCAAAACATTCTGCCTGAACTCGTTGCAAGTGCCAACCTTTTCTTCGTTTGTAGCCATTCCAATATGACATTCGTAAATCAGCAACGGCGTTGCGGCAGGTTTAAAGTTTTTAATTTTAAACGAAAAACTTTGTTCGGGCAACCAAACCTGCGCCGAGAAAATCTTTGTGTTGTCGTCCTGCACAACCCTCCTTGCCCATGCAGGAATTCGCTCACCTGCACCACCGTTCCACTCAACCAAAAGCTTGTACAAGTCTCTGTGGTTGAACATTTTTTCTTCAAAACACTTCTCCCAAACGCCGTTCCCGACAGGGCTCAGGCTATAAGCCTCATCTTTCTGCCAATGGTTGAAGTCGCCGATAAGGTAAATCGCAGTTGCGTTAGGCGCCCATTCCCTAAAAATCCATTGGTTATCAACCTTATGCAAACCATAGTAAAGGTATCCATTTGCAAAGTCGGATATGGAATTTTTGTCCGATGTCAATTCCTTTTCCTTTTCGATTGCAAAATTGTGTCGTCCCTCAATTGCTTTTTGATACGGCTCAAGCCACGCATCATCGGATATGATTTTTAGTTTGCTCATAAGTATTTACATTGTAATATTGTGAATAATCAGGTTTATATTCAAAAAAAATTAAAAAAATTTGGAGAACAACTTTTTTGCCGAATTTGTGGTGATTTCATCAATTTTCTCTTCCGACAGATTAAAGATTTCCGACAGTTTTTTAAGAACTTCTATCATCATTTGAGGCTCATTTCTTTTGCCTCGATACGGTATGGGAGCAAGGTACGGAGCGTCCGTTTCGAGCAAAAGATGTTCGATGCCGATTTGCTTTATAATTTGCCCAAGGTTTGTGTTTTTGTAAGTAACAACCCCGCCTATTCCCAGCATAAACCCAAGTTCTACCGCCTTTTTTGCCTCCTGTATTCCACCCGAAAAACAATGAAAAATACCCTGCGGAATATCTTTTGGCTTTTTTTGCAAAGAAACAAAGACCTCTTCAAACGATTTTCGGATATGAATTATCACAGGCAAATTCAAAGAGTTTGCCCACAAAAGCTGCTGCTCAAAGACGATGATTTGTTCATTCAAAAAGGTCTTGTCCCAATGCAAATCAATGCCGATTTCACCTGCGGCACAATATTTTTTTGCAAATAAATGTTCTTTAATTGCCTGTAATTCCGTCAAATAATCCTCTTTTACACTCGTAGGGTGAAGTCCCATTGCAGAAAGACAAAAATGAGGAAATTCTGAGGCGGTTTTCTCCAACTGTGCAACGGTGGAAGTATCCACATTACAGAGTACAACATTTTCAACACCAATGTTTTGAGCGTTTTTAATTACCTCTGCCCTGTCCTTATCAAATTCTTCGGAATAAATGTGTGAATGAGTATCAATCATTATTTTAGATTTTAGACCTTTTTGCAAAGTTAGTGAAAAAAATCAATTACGAACTAAAAATTACGAAATTGGGAAAAGTGTTACGCTTACATTCTATTAGAAAAGTTATAAAATGAGTAAAAAAAAACACTATCCAAAGAAATGTACACTTCTTTGGATAGTGTGGGCAAAATGTTTATCTTTGAGGTCTATAAATCAAAAGAGATGAAACATATTACCGAAGTGCAAATATACATAAAAGTTCTCACATATACACAGACCAATAAAAATTCGGTTAAAACAACCTCACTCCACAAGAACACAGACCTGAGTTAATGTTTTTGGATAAAACCAAGAGCCAAACTCGCAGAAGAAAATCGCATATTTTAAGGCGATGACTCGCTTTCCCCGCTTGCGCGGGTAAGGGATGTTA
>JAITNR010000087.1 GCA_031290375.1 Prevotellaceae bacterium
AATATTTGCGCAGACAAGCAACGACACTATTGGTAATGTTGTACTGACCAATTTTGGGCTATTGACAGGAACCTCGAATAGTAAAATCTTTGTGGATGGTGCCGTTAAAACCAAAGATAACTCTGCTATCAAGGAAGATGGCGAAATGATACTTACAGGCAACTTCTATCAAGCGGCAAATACACCTGCTTTTGCAATAGATGCTAATAATGGTCTTGGCACATCAACAGGCAAGGTTACTTTCAGAAAAAACTATGCTGAACGTAAAGGCATTAGCCGCATTCGTCAAATTACATTTGGTCCTGACGCTGCCTCTCCAGACAGAGGCATTCAGTACATTGCGTTTCCAAACATATTTATAGAAACTGGCGACACGCTTGTGGTTACTCCTACCATGGGTATTGACGCGAGAGGTATTACAGGTAAAGGGGTACTTTTGCTTGCTTCAGATAGCATAAACGGCGGAGTATGGGACGCATCATTGCGTTTGCCTGTAGCTACAGGCAACAGTACATCAACCGATGACTACGCCCAAGATATTGTACGTGCAGGTAAAGTTGCAATAGAACGTTATATGCTTACCTACAGAAATAATAGCTCAAATGCATTGTTCCCTTTTGCAACACCTTACACCAACCAGCGTTCAGGCTATTTTGCAGGCAACTGGGTAAGAAACCCGATTCTTGATAATAATGGTTATGCCATGTTTCCTCTTGCAAACGCAATGGACGGCAGTGGAAGTATATTCCCCGAATATTACTTGACGGATGCTGAAGAAACGTTTTTGGTAGGGCAGCCGTATTTGATTAAACCTCGGATTAGAACCTTTCGTTATGGTCTGGATGGCAATTTTGAATTAAAATTGACCGATGTTAACTTAGACCACGACTTGGATATGTTTCTCTTTGATGGCACCCCTTACTGTATGCCTTATCTTGCGGAACAGATTGTAACCAACGAGACTATATTTAATAGAACTTGGATTTCTTCAAATAGCCTCTCTAATAAGTACATGCCTGTCGGAAATTCATACAGTGCCCCATTGTCTGTAGATTCTATTAACAAGAGAATTGTTTCCAGTAGTGTTGGTATTGGTCCGGATATATATGTTTTGCTTGCTGGTCAAACTTCTTATAAGTCATTTAAAATAGACCCTACTACCCGTGCGTCACAAAGTGCCTTCTACACGGATTACATTCCTTCCCAAAGCGTATTTATGTTAATTCGCCAAGGAAACGCAGCATCTTCTTCCCTGTCTATTGGCAGAGATTGTGTAGTACACGCGGCACGTTCCAATAATATGAGGGACGCAGATAGAGGTTTGGCTCCTGCACGTTCAGGTGTTGCGCGTAGCAGTGTCGATAGAAGTAATTTATTGAAATTTCAGGTTAATACCGATGAAAGCGACCATATCTTTGACGTAGCGGCAGTGTTTGTGCGTGAAGATGCACAGGCAGGAGCAGACGTTTATGATATGAGCAAGATGGCAAGTTCAGAAGTTGATTTGTTCTCGCTCTATATGACTGACATCACAAGCGGCGCAAAACAGTTGCAGACAGGTGTTCCCCTCGAAACCAAAAGTGTAAGAATGGGTTTCAAACCTACCTCTTTGGGCGGAAACTATGTACTTACCGCCTCCAATGTGGAGAGTATGACCACCGATGCCGTAATACTTGAAGATACCAAAGAGAATGTTTTCCAAGACCTTAGAGTTAATGACACATACAATTTCAGTTCTCTTGCAGAAGACGCTGTAAACCGCTTTGTTGTACACTTCAAGCCTGTGAACACAGCTGAAGAGACAACATACACAGACCTTGCTACAATGAACAACATCAATATCTATGCGTTCAACAACACCATTTTCATCAACAACCTTGACGAAAACGATATGAACACCAGCGTTGGTATCTTTGATGTAGCCGGCAAGCAGGCAGGCAAATTCACAGTAAACGGCTATCCGCAAATGACTTACAATGCTCAAAATCTCGTACAGGGTACCTATATAGTACGTAAACTTGACGGCAGACAGGCAGTAGCCAAGTTTATTGTAAAATAAAAAAATAGAACGGAATATAAGTTTTCATGAATAGTTTAATATATGAAGGAAAGGGATTGGCTGTGCAGTCAATCCCTTTTTGATTTTGTTCGTTGTCGGTGTGTTTTTGTGATTGTCTGAACAATGAATAACGAATAATTAAAAGAATATGGCTTTAATGAATAGAGAACGCATTCATTTTCTTTGTTCTTCGCAATGGTGCAGGTCCAAGAGCAATGCGTTATTGAGAGCGAAGCCGAAGTAATCCAGCTGTTATTTCCCTCCTGCCCTCCCCTCCCCTATTCAATGAAGGGGGTAGTATGGATAATGAATAATGGATGCGTTCTCTGCAAACTTATTTTGTTTCACTTTAACTTCTTATTCATTGATTAAAATGGTGGAGTTTTGTATTTTTTTTGTACCTTTGCATTTGTGCCGGTTGATAATTGAGAGTGGATAACTGAGTGTTTAACTCAACTTATAGCACGGACATCAGACACAAATAAGAGATAAAAAAAGGTTGAAATGAATTATTGGACGAAAAAGCAGCCCAAATATCTAAAAAGTCTTTGTCCATCTTCTTGGGTATAATAAAAAAAATCTGTTCTTGGTTTCATAATCTGATTAATATAAAAATTTTGATGAAATATTTTTTTTCTATAATAATAGCTGTTTTGCTCATAACCTCCTGTGTTACAACAAGGCGTATTAACTATCTGCAACGACCGAATTTAGATATACCCGATTATGTAGACACTATTGGTTTCAAGGATTACAGGATGCAAGCAGGCGATTATCTTTCCATAAAAGCCTATTCCATAACTCCGGGAGTTGTTGAAATCTACAACGGGACAAACAATGCCGGTGGTTCAGGCGATGTCGCTTCCAGCAGGCTGTTTCTTTACCGTATTGGCGAGGACGGCAATTTTGAGTATCCATATATCGGTAAAATCTACGCTTTGGGCAAGACTACCAGAGAGTTGAAGTTTGAGTTGGAAAAGATGTTTGATGAGGTGGCAAAAAATGTTTCGGTTGATGTAAGGCTTTCAAACCGCAGTTTTTCGATGATTGGCGAGGGTGGTTCAAAACGGATTAGTATGCCAAACGAAAGAATTACTATCTTTCAGGCACTGGCAATGGCAGGCGACTTGGGTACTTTTGCCGACAGATCAAGGATTAAACTTGTACGCCTCACCGAAAAAGGCACTGTGGTTAAGGAATTTGATATTAGAACGATAAAAATTATTGACTCCGAATTTTACTATATTCAGCCTAATGATGTGATATACATTCAGCATAGTTTCGCAAAATATGTTGGTATTGACCATATTAAGAGTGCCATCGGTGTTACCTTATCAACTGTTTCTTTCGGCTTGATGGTCTGGCAGATTGGAGACAGAATAAAAAAATAGAAATATGAAATTAAAATATATATTGTTTTTATTGCTAACAATCGGGTTGTCTTCCTGTTACACCCGTTATAGCAGCAATCTTTTGCAGGAAAGAAAAAATCTTCCGCAATACCAAAAAAATGTTTATGAAGAGTATAAACTCAGAGTAAATGACGAGTTGGTGATGAGAGTAATTACGGAAGACGAGGGTCTGAAAGTAATATTTTCTTCTTCGGGAAATGGCGACAATGCGTTCTCATACAGGGTTTATGATGATGGAACGGTAGATTTTCCATTTTTACCAAAAATGTATTTGGCAGGCAAGACACTCGAAGAGGCTGAAAACATTCTTAGAGAGCATTTTTTGGATTTTGCCAATGACGTGCGAATAAAATTGGCACTGAAAACGAACACCTTTTGCGTGATTGGTGATGCGGGCAGAGGCTATTTCCCGATTTACAAGGAGCGTTTGACCATCTATCAGGCATTGGCTTTGTCTGGCGGAATAAATGAGTCCGCCGTTCTGAGCAAAGTGAAGATTATCCGCACCTCCGACACAGGAACTGTCATAAAGTCCTTTGATATTCGTTCAAAAAGCATAATTGACTCTGAATTTTACTATATTCAGCCTAATGATATAATTTACTGTGATTTGTCGAAGAAAAAATTTTGGGCATCAGGTTCCTATGCCGAATTTACAGGCTTTATCACAACATCAGTAACGTTTTTGCTTACGGTTTGGAATATGATTGAAAAGTAGAAATAAATCCAAACTAAAAAAAAATAACTTTAAAAAAATATGGAAGAATTAAACAGTAAATCGACAGCAGTACCCCAGTTTGCCGAAGAAGAGCAATCTTCGTTCAACATCGTAGAATGGGTCATCAAGTTTGTCCGGTTTTGGTATCTGTTTGTAATAGGAGCGGCGGTTGCTTTGGCTGTTGCCTACTATCAGAATCGCGGTTTTGTGCCGCGTTACAGGTCTGAAACGCAAATAATGCTGCAAGAAAATCAAAGTTCGTTTGTCCTTATGCGTGATTTTGGTGGTGGTCAAAGTACGCAAAAAAACGACAATCAACTTTTATTGCTCGCCTCTGATGCTTTGGTAGGCAGAACTGTGGACAGTATGCCGTCTTTGAGGGTGGATATTTTCCAAAAACTGTCATTTAAAAACATTCCCCTTTATGGTGAAACTTCGCCTGTCGGCATAGAGATTATCTCTATACAGAAAGGGGCGTATCCTTTTCAATACAGTTTTATCCCCATAGATGATAACAGTTTTGAAATCAATGTTTTACAGGACAGTAAAAAAATAGAAACTGTCAGTGGAACGTACAACGAGCCGATTGAAAGTAAATATTTTTCAATAAAAATAACCAAAAATCCTAACCAGCAAAACATTAGTAATCTGTATTTCAGATTTAGAACCACCGAGTCGCTTATTGGTGAATTTGCAAGGATTTCGGCAAGTATGCTGGGGGACAGGACCTCTGTGGTCAAGTTGATATTAACAGGTAGCAACCCTGCAAGAGACAGGGCTTTTCTCGATATGCACGCACAAAGTTTTTTACTTGACAATTTGGACAAGAAAAATTATGAAGCGGTAAAAACAATCTCTTTTATAGACGAACAGTTGGCGGCAATTTCCGATTCGCTAAGTCATGCCGAACTCGACTTAAATTCTTTTAAGGTAACAAACGATATGTTTGGAGCGTTAGGCTCTGTTGAGTATTTGGCAATGCAGCTGAACCTTTTGGAAGAGAAGGCGAAGCAACTCGATATGCAGGACGCATATTTCAACTATCTCAAAAAATACCTTACCGACAACATAGAAACAGGCTCTATTGCTTCGCCCACAAGCATTGGCGTACAAGACGGAAAAATAATTTCATTAGTTGAAGAGTACAACAAAATTCAACTTGAAAATTTCAATATTGGAGCTAAACACCCCAAACTTCAGGACAATAACAATCGAATAAGTCAGCTCAAACATCAACTCTATGAATTGATGAACTCTGTTGATGCGGTTAATGCTCTCCAAAGGCAGTCATATAATCGCGAAAAGGCAGAAGTAGCAAGAATGATGCACTCTGCACCGGATAAGGAATTGAAGATGCAGGATTTTGAACGGCGTTACAAAATCAATGACAATTACTATTCAACCTTGTTGCAGAAACGCTCCGAGTTTCAGATTCGCAAGGCTGCCAATGCTCCCGACAACACTATTCTGCAAAAAGCAAAAACGATGGGTATGATTAATGCCTCTCAGAAAAAAGACAAGTATTCGTCATTTCTTATCATTGGCTTGCTTATTCCTGCCCTGTTTATTGTTCTGAGAGAGTTGTTGAGTTTCACCATTAAGACTAAAAAAGATATTGAAAAAATATCAAAGTTCGCTGTTATCGGCTCTGTCCCTCATACAAAGCACAAAACGGACGAAAAAATTATTGCCGTCAGATACCCTAATTCTGCTTTTGTGGAGCAGTTAAGAGTTATAAGAACAAAAATTGAGTTAATTCTGCAACGCAGAAACAAGATAACCATACTTATATCGTCAACAGAGTCAGGTGATGGCAAAACCTATGTTTCTGCCAACCTTGCAGGAGTGTTTGCCCTGCAAAAAGAGAAGGTGCTTTTGATGGACTTTGACATTCGCAAGCCAAATCTTACCGCAATGTTGAGTTCTGGACGCAGTAGACAGGGCTTTGTAAATTATATTCTGGGAGATATTACACTTGAACAGGCAATAGAACACAAGGAAGAGTTTGGTTTTGACCTGATGTCCGCAGGTGTTTTACCTCCAAATCCGGGAGAATTTATTCGTTCCAAAAAAGTAGAGATGATGCTTGAAGAGTTGAAAAAAATGTATTCCTGCATAATTATTGACACATCGCCTGTCGGATTGGTGGCAGACTCTTATGCTCTGATGCCGATTACGGATATTCACCTGATTGTAGTCAGAAGTTTTAAGACACACAAGGGTGAGTTCCGAGATTTAAGCAAACGTATGCAGGCAGACGGTGTGGCAGATGTTCATATAATACTGAATGACGTGGACAAAAAGAAGTTAGGATATGGCTATGGGCACGGCTATGGATACAGTTATGGATATGGATATGGGTACAAAAAGCAAGCCGAAAACTACTACGTAACAGAAGATTTTGAAAAAACAGAACCCTCTTTTTATGAAAAAATCTATAATAAAATAATGCGTTGGCTTGGCAGATAGAATTGAAAATTATTATGTGCCTACTAAATATGTATATATTGAAAATTTGTAAATAATGGCAGAATTAAAAGAACTTACATCATCAGAGGATAACTATTCGCAGTGGTATAACGATTTGGTTGTAAAAGCCGATTTGGCGGAAAATTCCGCTGTGCGCGGCTGTATGGTAATTAAGCCCTACGGCTATGCAATTTGGGAAAAAATGCAGGCGGAACTCGACCGTATGTTTAAGCAAACAGGGCACGTGAATGCCTATTTTCCACTTTTTATTCCGAAATCTTTTTTTAGCAAAGAGGCCGAACACGTCGAAGGTTTTGCCAAAGAGTGTGCCGTTGTAACGCACTATCGTCTTCGCACAAATGCCTCAAAAACAGGAGTCGAGGTTGATCCTGCGGCAAAGTTGGAGGAAGAACTCATTGTTCGTCCTACCTCGGAAACTATAATTTGGAGTACCTACAAAAATTGGATTCAGTCCTACCGCGATTTGCCTGTTTTGGTCAATCAGTGGGCAAATGTGGTGCGTTGGGAGATGCGTACAAGACTTTTTTTGCGTACCACCGAGTTCCTTTGGCAAGAGGGGCATACTGCCCATGCCACCGAACAGGAGGCGATGCAAGAGGCTCAAAGGATGCTCGAAGTATATTCCGATTTTGCAGAAAATTTTATGGCTATGCCTGTAATAAAGGGCATAAAGTCTGCCAATGAACGTTTTGCAGGTGCGACAGAAACTTTCTGCATCGAGGCGATGATGCAGGACGGAAAGGCATTGCAGTCAGGCACTTCTCACTTTTTGGGACAAAATTTTGCAAAAGCATTTGATGTTCAATATATTAACAAAGAAAATAAATTGGAGTATGTTTGGGCAACCTCGTGGGGAGTTTCTACACGTCTGATGGGGGCATTGATAATGGCTCATTCCGACAACAACGGCTTGGTTTTGCCTCCAAAACTTGCTCCTGTTCAGGTAGTTATAGTGCCTATTTATAAAAATGATGAACAACTTCAAAAAATATCCGAAAAGGTTAATGCTTTGGTAGAAAGACTGAAAGCATTGAATATCAGTGTGAAATTTGATAATTCAGACAACAAGAAGCCGGGTTGGAAATTTGCAGAATACGAACTCAAAGGTGTGCCTGTCCGTCTGGCTATCGGAGCAAGAGATTTGGAAAACGGCACGGTGGAAATTATGCGGCGAGATACGCTTGAAAAGGAAACTGTTGCTTTTGAAAATATTGAAAACAATATAGTTGCACTACTTGACGAAATCCAGAAAAATATTTTTCTTAAGGCGTTTAATTTCAGAGCTTCCGTAACGCGCGAGGTAAATTCGTATGAGGAGTTTAAAGTCGAAATCGAAAAAGGCGGCTTTCTCTCAGCACATTGGGACGGCACATCCGAAACCGAAGATAAAATCAAAGCCGACACCAAAGCCACAATCCGCTGCATCCCGCTTGACAGAAAAGAAGAGAAAGGCATCTGTATGGTAACAGGCAAACGTTCGGAGGGTAGGGTGCTGTTCGCAAGAAGTTATTGATTTTTGAAATTTGTCTTGTAACATAGGAATACTAAAATAAAGTATTTTACGAAAAAAAAAAGGGTAATAAAAATTGGGACTGCTTTTTGTCACTTGACAAAACGTCTCTATTTTAGCCTGCTTTTTGTCTATTACGCCTTCATTTTTAATATCACTTTGGCATTATCTATTTTTCATTGCTATGTAAGCTGAATTTCGTTTCCAACTTTCAGTTATCCATTTTCCGTTGCAATGGAGGGCAGTTCGACAAAGAAGGTTGCCCCCTGATTGGTTTGGCTTTCTACCCATATCCGTCCGTTTGAGAGTTCGACTATTGTTTTTGCGATGCTTAATCCCAAGCCGTCGTTGTTGACTTTGGTGGAAAAATTTGGCTGAAAAATATTCGGCAGTATATCCGCATCTATCCCTTTGCCGTTGTCGGAGAACGAGATTGTTACCATATTAACCCCTTCTTCAACCTTGACAATGATTTTACCCTTCACCTTCTGAGATATTGCCTGCAAGGCATTTTTTAGAATATTATTGAAAACCTGTATTATCTGTTCGGCATCTGTTTTGACGAAAATTTGTTTTTTGTTTATAAAACATTCTATATCAACATTATTTGTGTTGTTTCTAAAAACTTCTATCGAAGAGGACAATTTTTTTATTATATCCACAATCCTGAATGGCTTCTGCTCCAGTTTTGCAAAATTTGAAAACGAATTTGCCACACTTGCCAGATTATTAATCTGTTCTATCAACGATTTTGAAACCATTTCAAAATATGGTTTAAATTGTTCGGAATTATTTTTAGACAACCTTTGCAGGTGCTGAACAGAGAGTTTCATGGGGGTGAGCGGATTTTTGATTTCGTGTGCAATCTGATTTGCCATTTCACGCCAAGCCCCCTCGCGCTCCGATTGTGCAAGTTGCTCTGTTTTTTTGCTCAATTCATCAATCATATTGTTGTACTGATTGACAAGCTCTACTATTTCCACTGCCATATCGTCATCATTTACAACGATTTTTTTGTTTTCATTGGGTATCATGGATAACTTGCTCAGATTTGCGTTCAATTCCTTAATGGGTTTGTTCAGCCGATAATTTAAAAATATATTGGTTATTGACAAAATAATAAACATTATCAAAAATAAGTTGATTGCCAGCGAAACATAAATCAATATATCATAATCAATACCTAAAACCGACTGTAAAATAGGCATTTTCACATATCCAATAATTTTATTGTTGTCAAAAATAGGTCTGTAACCTGCCATATATGTAAGTTTCTTAATATTTTCCGTAACAACGGCAGTATTGTTTTTATTTTGGGGGTCAAAATAGTAATTCGAGTTTATTAATTTTGACAGCAAGCCGCTCGAAAACAGATTTGGCGAAGAGGTTGCCAGCAGATAGCCCCGCTTATCGTATATATGCAGTATAGCTTCAAATTCATCTGATGCTGTATTGACCACAGAATCCAAGCAGTTTTCATCTGTTCCGTTTTGGCTGATTGCATGTTCAATATCGTGCGATATGTGCTCGATTTTTGACAATATGAAGCGTTGGTGATAGTGCGAATATTCCATATATGAAAAGGCAATCAGTGCAACAGACACAATGACAATCGAAACTACAGTAACTATTGAAAATGCACTTTGCAAACTGTATGTAATGCTTCTTCGGTGTTTTCTGTGGATATTAAACGGCACAAAAGTGCAAAGAATCAACACCACAAACGCCATAAAAATATAGGTGAAGTTCAGAATATTGGCTTTGATAGGCGTTAATTGTCTGTAACTTACAATTATAAGGTGATTATCGTCAAGGTTGAACAAATAATGTACGTGGTCATATTCATACTGTATGTCGTTTTTTGGCATAATATCCCGTCTTTTTTTTTCATAACTGTATTCGCCCGTTTTATATGTCAATATGTTGTTCAGGTATATTGCGCAGGAATAGTCCTGTAGCGTAGAGCCGTTCAAATTCCTTATAATTTCATTTTCCATAAGTCTGTAGTTGTCCGGAAAATTCGCTGCAAATACGGCATTTGTGTCAATTTGTTCAATATATAAATTATTGACTAAAGCCTTTGCCTTTTCGTATTGGTTTTTCTCTATTAACTCATTGGAATACAGCATAATAAAAAAGGAAATAAAATAGGCAAACACCAATAAATCAAGTATATTAGACCGATTAAACTTGATTTTTGCACTGATAAGCATAAAGATTAAAAACATACACCCTCCCGTAGCAATAGTCGGCTGTTTCAGAAAATCAAATGTGTACAATATTACAAGTAATATGATTGTGAGTGCTAAAATTGCCAATATTAAGTAAACTTTACTGATTTTTGCTATCAGTTTTTCAAATATTTTTTCATAAATAAACCATAGGGACATTATGAATACAACCACCAAAAAAAGCGCAATCATCGAATAACTCGCCCTGTTGTAAAAAAATGAAAACACAAAAGGGCTAAGAGTGGAATTGTCGATTATATCCCTGATTATTACTACGATAAATATATATAATAATAACAGGATAACAGATATTAGTACAAAATAAATTTTGGTATGTCTGTCAAAATTGATTTCTATTTTACGATAAAAAGTGAATGCCACAACTCCAAACAGGACAATTATTACTGCAAAAAATCCAAGCGAAGAAAATATACCTGAGTACAGAACAGGATTAAAGAACATTATACCGAAAGCGTAAGGCGGAAATTTGAGAAGGCAGAGCAGTACAGGTATCGCAGCAAACAATATTGACCAGACGGTAAAATGCTTGAATTTCAATTTTTTATCAGGATACAGTTCGTTAATATTGTAAAAAATGGTGCAATAAACCACAAACGCCAATAGCATGAATAGGAGCGGCAGAAAGTACATAAAACCGTAGGAGACACATTCTGTTTCCGCCGTCAATGAGAACAGATACTTGCCTTCGGCGGAAAAAACAGAGTTTTTGTTTGAACGGTTATATGTTTGAACAACAATCTTTGTGTCAATATCAAACCCATTTGCAAAACTGTTTTCAATCAACTTGTCTTTGTACGTGAATTTATCCTTGATTTTAATTAATCCAAGCAGTTTGTAACTGCCTACGGAGTCGGTTTTCAGCACACAAAATGCGTTTGAGAGAGTTACCAAAGTGTCGCTTGTCAGTTTTGAAAAATCAAGCGAAAAAATATCCAATCCTGCATCGCTCCAATAGATAAGTGAATCGTTGTCAAGGATATAGTAGTAAATATCATCAGAGTTTTTGTTGTTGATATCGGCAAGGTTCAAGTTGTTGTTTTGAGTAGCAACAATCTGTTCTTTTAAGTATTTGAGATTTTTTTTTGTCTTAACTTCCTTGTTATGAAACACTTTGCCAACATACCCAATACGGACTTCGTTCTTTTCCTTTTCGAATAGAACAGAACATACTGTCGCCAACAGCAAAAAAAGCACAAGCAAGCCCAACCTAAAAAGTGTTTTCCTGACTCTCATTTTTTAATTTGCAATTTTCAACTGATAATTAGCCTGATTCTTTCCATTGCTTCCTCAGTGTTTTCGTATGTGTTGAAGGTGGTCAGACGGAAGTAGTTTTCGCCACAAGCACCAAAACCAACGCCCGGTGTTCCTACCACGTTTGCCTCATTGAGCAGAAAATCGAAAAACGCCCACGAATTCATACCGTTTGAGCAACGAAACCAAATGTAAGGCGAGTTTGTGCCTCCACTGTAAAAAATCCCCTTTTCTTGCAATACATTTGCAATCAACGCTGAATTTTTTTTGTACTCGGCAATGTTTTTGTCTGCCTGAAGCATTCCCTCAGGCGAAAGAGCGGCGACCAAGCCTCTTTGTTGCGGGTATGGTGCGCCGTTGTATTTGGTGGTTTGACGTTGTTGCCACATACGGTTAAGACTGATGCCATTGGCTTTCAAACCCATCGGCACAACAGTGTAACCGCTTCTAACACAGGTAAAACCTGCTGTCTTGGACAGACTGCCAAACTCTATTGCACAGGTTTCTGCCCCCTTAATCTGAAAAATCGAATGAGGTTTGTCGTTCTCTTCTATAAATCGCTCATATGCATTGTCATAAAGGATTACCGCACTGCAATCATTGGCATAATCCACCCACTGTTGCAACTGCTCAAAATCGAAAGTTGCCCCTGTGGGATTGTTCGGAGAACATAGATAGACCATATCGGAAGGGCAATCTGGCGGAGCAGGGGTGAAACTGTTTTCGGCAGTGCACGGCAGATAAACGATTTTTTGTCCATCCATCAGCGATGTAGCCTTATATAGCGGATAAACGGGGTCAGGCACAAGCACTGTGTTTGCGCCTTTTTCAAACAGGTCGGTAACATTTGCAATGTCCGAGCCAATGCCGTCCCCTATTGTTACCTCGTCCATTGCCAGTTCTACGCCGTAGTTTTTGTAATAATCCACTACGGCAGCCTTGGTAAAGCCATAACCGAGTTCCGGTCCGTAGCCGCGAAATGTTTCCCTGTGCTTCAATTCTTCAAACGCCTTTATAATGGCATCTGCCGCAATTTCAGGCAATGGTAGCGTTACATCACCGATACCGAGTTTAATCACAGGCGCATCAGGATTGGCAGCACAAAATTTCTTGGTGCGCAACGCTATTTCAGTAAAAAGATAATTTTCTTCGAGCTTTTGGTAATTTCCGTTGATTTTCATTTTTTACAGATTAAGGGGCAACTAATTGGTTTTCCATTCTCAATTACCTAACCACCCCCAACTCTTTGCCAATCTTTACAAACGCCTTTATAGCCTGTTCAAGTTGCTCTTGGGTGTGGGCAGCGGAAAGCTGCACGCGAATTCTTGCCTGCCCCTTCGGCACAACGGGGTAGTAGAAGCCTGTAACGTAAATGCCTTCCTCTTGCAGTTTGGCAGCCATTTGTTGCGACAACATCGCATCGTACAGCATCACCGCACAGATAGCCGATTCTGTCGGTTTGATGTCAAAACCTTCAAAAATCATATTTTTAATAAAATATTCTGTGTTTTGATGCAGCCGGTTCTGTAAATCGTTGTTTTCAGCAAGCAGTTTAAAGGTTTCCATTCCTGCGGCAACCACCATCGGCGGCAACGAATTTGAGAACAGATAGGGACGGGAACGCTGACGAAGCAAATCGATTACTTCTCTTTTCCCCGTAATAAAGCCACCGACAGCACCACCAAAACTCTTTCCGAGTGTGCCTGAAATGATTTCAATTTTACCTCTCAGGTCAAACTGTTCGGTAGTTCCGCGACCTGTTTTGCCCACAACTCCTGCCGAGTGCGACTCATCAACCATCACTATTGCATCGTATTGTTCAGCCAACGCATGAATTTTGTCAAGCGGGGCAACGTTGCCGTCCATCGAAAATACACCATCGGTAACAATCAGTTTAAACCGGCAGTCTTTTGCTGCTTGGAGTTGCTTTTCCAAATCTTCCATGTCTGCGTTGTTGTAACGAAAACGCTGTGCCTTACACAACCTTACACCGTCAATGATGGAGGCGTGATTCAAAGCATCTGAAATAATCGCATCCTTTTCGGTCAGTAACGGCTCAAATACGCCGCCGTTTGCATCAAAACAGGATGCGTAAAGGATAGAGTCTTCAGTTCCGAAGAAACCTGCAATTGCATTTTCGAGTTTTTTGTGCAAATCTTGCGTTCCACAGATAAACCGTACCGAAGACATACCGTAGCCACGTTCGTCCATTGCTTTTTTTGCAGCGGCAATCAAACGCGGGTGGTTCGACAAACCCAGATAGTTGTTGGCACAGAAGTTAAGTACTTTTTCGCCTTTCACGTTGATGTCGGCACTTTGCGGAGAGGTAATCTCCCGTTCATTTTTCCAAAGTCCGCCGTTTTTTATTTCCGTTAATTCGCTCTGTAGAAATTGTTGAAATTTTGAGTACATAATTTTTATGGATGTTAAATGTTAGATATTATTAATTTGTTTTATTGGTAGTTGAACAGGCTTAGACACAAAAAACAAATGACCTGTAATATTTTTAATTTCTGGATTGCTAAAACGCATTTTCAAAGTCTGTAGCTTTTGTTATAATTTCTGCCTGTCAATGAAAACTTTTTTGCAAAGGTACATTTTTTTTGTGAAAATATTAAATCCTCTCCAGTACCCTCTCTACAAGCCCTTCCATTGAGCCTTTGTAGTTGGTGTTCATATTGTTGTCCACTCTGCCTGCGATGATAACACATACAGTCATTGCTTTGTGTCCCAATAGTTTAGACAAGCCTGCCACAGCCGAACTCTCCATCTCGAAGTTTGTAATCTTTTCGCCATTGAAGTCGAAAGAGATAATTTTCTCATTCATGTGTTCATCAAGCGGTTTAAGCCGTACAAATCGCCCTTGCGGAGCATAAAAACCCGGCGCCGAAATGGTTACACCCCGCACCATATCAAAGCCGATTTTCTGCACAAGTTCCTCGTCTGCATCTACTACATAGGGGCTTGGCAGGCGCTTGTTCCAATTGACATGATTACAAAACGAACGCTCGAATTCAAGATTAAAAACACCCTGCGGCACATCATAGAAGTTCAACAGTCCGTCAAAGCCGATAGAGCGACTTGCCACAACGTAGCTTCCTATGGGCGAAAATGGTTGCAATCCGCCCGAAGTACCTACACGTACAAGTGTAAGTTGTTTTTTTTCAGGCTTTTCTGTACGTGTGGCAAAATCTACATTAGCCAAAGCATCAAGTTCGGTCAGCACAATGTCGATGTTGTCAGTGCCAATACCGTGAGAAATGCAGGTAATCCGTTTACCCTTGAAAGTGCCTGTAATTGTGTGAAACTCACGACTTTGCACTTCACACTCAATTTTGTCAAAATTTGCCGCAACCATATTTACTCGTGCAGGGTCACCTACCAGAATTATTTTTTCGGCAATTTGTTCGGGTTTCAGATGAAGGTGAAATATTGAAGCATCATCGTTGATAATTAATTCGGATTCAGGTATTTTTCGCATAAAAATCAGGATTTAAAATTTAATTTATATAATCAGGCAGAGCCTTTTTTAATTCTTCTATTGGTGTTGTTCCCGCAGCAAATCATTTACGTTTTTTACGGGATTAAAACTTTCAATTGGCACTTCTACAAAAATCGTGTTCCAATTGCTCATTGCTCCGTTCCAAAGTCCGGGCAGTTCGAGGGCTTTAAGTTCTTTGCCGTTCTTTGATTTTGAAGATACAAAACAAGTGTTTTCATCAACAAAATCAGGCAGATAAAACTTTTCTCCCCTATAATTTTTCAAGCCGCAAACCAAATCAACAGGATTGAAATGAGTAGCATTATCCATCATTTTTTTCTGAGAATCTTCTTTGACGTTAATTTGCGAACTTTCAAGTATTTGTGGTGAAATTGTACCGTCTGCATTGTATACTAAATAGGGACCTCCCCCAGGTTCGCCTTCGTTTTTTACCATCCCGCAAACCCTGACAGGGCGATTCAATTTTGTTTTTAGATAAGATATTAATTCTGAACGATTTAAGTTTGCAATATTCGGATTGAAATTATTCAAACGGGTTTGGCAGAATTTGGTGATAATTTGCAGTTTTGCCTCCGAAATTTCTGGATTTTCCATTTCCTTCAAATAACTGAAAGTCTGCTGTTGCAGGTTTACCAAAACGCCTGCAATCAACTTCTTATACTCTACTGTCAGCTCTTTAAGTCTGTCAGACACAACGTTGTCAATGTTTTTGACAAACACCACATCAGCATCCAGGTCGTTGAGATTTTCAATCAAAGCTCCGTGTCCGCCCGGACGGAAAACAAGGCTGCCATTATATTCTCTAAATGGCTCATTATCAATATTTAGAGCAACAGTATCAGTGTTTTTTTTCTGTTCCGAAAAACCTGTATTAAACACAACACCATAACGCTTTTGATAGTTGTCTCTGTTTTTATTCAAATGATTAACAAAAAGATTTTTGTGTTCCGAAGAAACTGTAAAATGCAGATTTACAATATTTTTAGCGTTTTTAGCGTATAAGACTCCCTCGACAAAATGTTCGAGAAAAGGAGTGCGAGCCCCGTCTTTGTATTGATGAAACAACAAAAGTCCTTTTGGCAGATTTCCGTAATTCAACCCCGTATCCAAAAGAATTTCCAAAACTGCCTTATATTCTTTATTTTCAATTAATTGCTCAACAGATTTTTGTTTTATCTGTTTGCAAAACTCATCCAATTCATCGTAAAAAGCAAATTGTTTTATTTCATTAAAAAACTTTTCGATAAATTCATTATCAACGGTTTGATTCTTACCGTCAAGAAATGCAAACAAATCTTTGAACATTCTGCTCGCTGCCCCCGATGCGGGCACAAACTTGAGCACCTTTCCCTTGTCTGATGCAAGATAATCGTGCCAGACTTCAATGTTTCGCTGCTTTTCCTGTTCGGAAAAAACTACAATTCCGTCTCCAATTTCCGCTGCCTTCTCGATTCTCAGATACGGAAAACCGTTTCTAACCCCCCGAATCTGCTGTTCCGCCTTCTGAGCCGAAATTCCAAGCAAATTCAACTGCTCCAAATCATTCTTATTAAACATAGCATTATGGTTTTACAAAACATTAATTTTAAACTACTTGCGTCTGACGACTATAGCCTACACATACCTGTCGTTATCCGGTATTGCACCTACATCGGCTACAAACTGCCTGATTTTGTGCTCTTCCCCTTTTTTGCAAATCAACAGAACATCGTTGTATTGGGTAATCAAATAGCCTTTAAGTCCGTCAATTACAGCAAGTTGTCCTTGTGGCATAACAATCAGATTGTCCTGACAATCATACAGGCTCATCTGACAGCCATAGCCGACATTGCCGTTTTTGTCCTTGTAACCCAAATCGTAGAGCGACTGCCACGTTCCCAAATCTGACCAGCCAAAATCAGTCAACTTAACATACACATTATCAGACTTTTCCATTATACCATAATCAATAGAAATGTTTTGACATGACTCATATATCCTGTCAATAAGCGCCTGCTCTCTCTCTGTATGGTAATATTTCAGATTCTGCTCAAACTTGCTGTTTATTTCGGGTAAATATTCCTTAAATGCCTCAATTATAGCATTTAAACTCCAAAGAAACATCCCAGAATTCCAATAAAATTCGCCTGTCGAAAGAAACAGTTGTGCCATTTCGAGATTTGGTTTTTCGGTAAAAGTTTTTACTTTTCTCAAATCACCCTCGCCTTCGGAAATCTGAATATAGCCATATCCCGTTTCAGGACGGGTCGGTTTCATACCCAGCGTCAAAAGTGATGAGTGATTGTTGTTTACAAACTCGAAGCCCTGTTGAAGCACCTTAATACACTCTTTTTCGTTGGTAATCAGGTGGTCGGAAGGGACAACCAGAATGTTCGCCGCATCGGTTTTAGCCTTAATTTTATAGACAGCGTACGCAATGCACGGGGCAGTGTTTCGGCGCATTGGCTCAAGCAGAATTTGCTCGGATTTTAGAGCAGGCAACTGCTCCAAAATAATGTCGCGGTATGCCATATTCGACACAACATAGATGTTTTCGGTTGGTACAAGAGGGTTAATTCTGTCAAAAGTTATCTGCAAAAGCGAACGTCCCGTTCCAAAAAAGTCAAGAAACTGCTTTGGCTTTTCAGTTTTGCTAAATGGCCAGAACCTGCTGCCAACACCACCTGCCATTATAATGCAATAATTGTTTTTGATTTGATTATCCATTTTATTCATAGGATTTATTTTGATTTTTTTTGTGGTAAAGATAGTAATTTTTTGCCAATTAGAAAAATGTTTTGCATCGAAAAAAGTGTTAGCCTCCAAAAAAAAATACTTTGTTTATTTAAAAAAATACTTTATCCTTGCATTTGCTTTCTATAGACAAAAAAGATAAAAATAATTCAATTATAATAGCTACTAAATCGTTGGGCATCAAATCTTAGAAAAATAAACAAAAGAATCGTAAAAGCGAGCAGTGAAGAGCCTCCGTAACTGTAAAAGGGCAACGGAATACCTATTACGGGCATCACTCCAAGCACCATTCCGATATTAATCAAGATGTGGAACATAAAAATCCCAGCAACGCAATAGCCATACACTTTGGCTGCAGTATCTAACTGTCGTTCAGCCAATTTGATCAAGCGAAAGAGGAAAACAATAAACATGGCTATCACAACACTACTGCCTGCAAAGCCCAGTTCTTCGCCGATAGTGCAAAAAATAAAGTCGGTGTCCTGCTCCGGCACAAATTTGAGTTTGGTTTGCGTCCCCTTCAAAAAGCCCTTACCAAACAATCCACCCGAACCTATTGCTATTTTTGACTGATTTACATTCCATTCCGCACCTTTAGGGTCATCTTTCATACCCAAAAACACTTCAATTCGAGTACGTTGATGCTCTTTCATAACATCGTCATACACGAATTCAACCAAATAGGCGTAGCCGATAAATCCAATCACAAACAATATCACCCACAAATATTTAAGTTTGAATGTTTTAGTTAAATAAAAAATCAAAAACGACACAAATCCCCCTGAAAGCAAAAGGGAAATATTAACAAAATTAACTTTTATAAAATATTTATTTATTAAAATTGTTGATAAAAATACCAGCATATAGGCAATTATCAAGTATATGGTTTTGAAGCTGTTATCTCTCCCTCTATTGTTATTATAGATGATAATTGCTATTATGTTTATCAAATTAATATCAATAAAACGTCCCATATCGCCTTCCGAACCTAACGTAGTGCTGTGGGCGGATAAAATTATCGTTATAAAAACCACAAGCAACAAAAGTCCTGTCAGAAGCACGTATTGGGGCAGTCCTTCGCGATAGAGCATCAGAGCAAATGCCAGAAACACAAGTGCCGTTCCTGTTTCGTTTTGCATCAGAATAATCGACACCGGCAAACATATCAGCAAAACTATCAGCAAAACTTTTTTTGATGCAGGGAAAAATTTATAATTCGGAGAACTGATAAGTTTCGCCAATGCCAAAGCTGTGGCGAACTTTGCAAATTCGGCGGGTTGCACCGAAACGGGTCCCAAAACCAACCACGAATGAGAGCCTTTGATGTTCGGAGCAAGAAACACCGTAATGATAAGCAACAGAACAACCGCTCCATATATCACATTTGCCAGCGAAAGCAGTGCGTTGATGTTCAAACTGAGAATAACTGCGGCGGCAATAAAACACGTTCCAATCCAAATCAACTGCATCACAGAACGATGAGCAAAATTCAACGTTGGCATTTGCGAACTATCATAACTCGCCTCATAAATACACACCCAACCCATCACAACGAAGAGCAGATACATTATCAGCGTCTGTTTGTCTATATGTCTGAAGATTGAGTTTGCCATTGTCTTAATTATGTTTTAAATAAATTGTAAATAACTCTAAATGAGTTTGTTTGAAATAGCATAGATAGTTAATCCTGCCGTACTGTGAATTTGCAGTTTTGCCGCAATATTTCGCCTGTGCGTTGTTACGGTATGCACCGAAAGGTATAATTTGTCAGCTATTTGTTTATTTGTAAGTCCTTTAACTACTTCGGATACAACTTCTTTTTCTCTTTGGCTCAAAGCGTTTATCTCCTGCTCTCTGTCGGGCAGTTCAAACAAGTCGGTAATCGTTTGCTTAATTTTTTCCTCATCATCAAAAATTGTAATAACCTCATCAAACTCCCTAATTATAAACGAACTGAAAAGGCTCGTTTGCAAAGCAATGAATTTTGTTTTGTTGTTAATATACTGCTTTTTGAAATTCTGAATGCCTTGAACAAACAAAAAAGTCGGATTAATCAACAAAATATCAGGTATTTGAGATATAGAAACTTTTTTTAGAGCTTCAAAATCAGAAATCTCAAAAATATCTGTATGAAAACCGTGTATTTTCTTTAAAATAGTGCTTAACCCCCTGCTAATCACTACCGAAGGTTCGGCAATTGCTATTTTTATGGACTTTATCATTTTTGAATCGTAAATTAATAATTTAATGTTCCCAACGTTTAACAACTGTCCCCTCCAAATTCCTAACCAACGGTACAAGCAACCGGTCTTCGATAGCATTGTGAGAGGCAAGGTCTTCTTCGCAGGCAAAAATATCAAACAAAACCGAATTGAGTTCGTTTGAACTTTTTATAGGGTAGTATTTGATAATAAGGCTTTTAAACTCATTAAGCCGTTTTTCTACCTGACTGTGCTGCTTGGCAAAAATATTGACATTGTAATTGCTGTCAGGCTTATTATCAAGCAGTTGCCTGATATACGGAAACAACATCTTTTCCTCATATTCCATGTGCTTTTTTACTTCCAACACATATTCGTCAAAGTAATGAAGCACTGCCTTGGACAGTTCGTTGTTGTCGTTGTTCATTATTTTTTCCAACTCTGTTCTGATAGTTTTGAAGCGAAACCCCAAAAAGAACGAATGTGAGTTTTGCAAATAACAAACTAATTCATTTACAGAAATTTGCCTGTTGCTAAAATCATTTTTTTCGTCCCTGTCAAGTATCAAATCCACTACCGCCAAAAAGGTGTTGGTATCCACGCCGTTTTCGATGCAAACCTCGTCAATGGTTTTGTCGCCGAAACCCAACGAGATGCCGAAACGAGCCATTACGAGCAACATCTTGTAGTGGCTTGTAGTCAAAAGGCTCATTTTGTCAATAGGTCTGTATGTTGTCATTTTTTCCAACTATCTTTTAATGAAACAGTTCTGTTAAAAATCAGATGATTCGCCGTTGAGTCGTAATCCACACAGAAGTAGCCCAACCGCTGAAACTGAAAACGTTCAAGTGGTTTTACATCTTTCAGGCACGGCTCTAACTTGCAGTTTGTCAGCAGTCTCTTAGAGTCAGTATTTAGCAGTTCCCTGAAATCACATTCCATTTCTGACGGATTTTCAACGTTGAACAGCCTGTCATACACTCTCACCTCAGCATCAATAGCATCGTGTGCCGAAACCCAATGCAAAGTACCTTTTACCTTGCGATTTGCCTCAGGCATTCCGCTTCTGGTATTGGGGTCGTAAGTACAATAAATCTCTTGAATTTCACCGTTTTCGTCTTTTTTACAACTTGTGCATTTTATTATATAGGCGTTTTTGAGCCTCACTTCGCCACCGGAGAAAAGCCTGAAATAACCTTTTTGAGGATTTTCCATAAAATCGTCCCTTTCGATGTAGATATTTCGGGAAAATTCTATTTGACGGGTGTCGTTCGGATTTTCGGGGTTGTTTTCTGCGGTCAGTTGTTCTATTTGATTTTCGGGATAATTTTCAATAACCAACTTAACAGGGTTAAGCACTGCCGAAACACGCTTTGCCGTTGCATTGAGATTTTCCCTTATAGACGCTTCCAAGAGCGAAACGTCTATCATCGCCTCGAATTTGGTATAGCCTATTCTGTCGATAAAATTTCTGATGGCTTCGGGGGTGTAGCCTCGTCTTCTCAACCCGCACAATGTAGGCATACGAGGGTCGTCCCAGCCTGAAACAAGATTTTCCTGCACAAGTTGAAGCAACTTTCTTTTACTCATCATTGTATAGGTAATGTTGAGCCGATTGAATTCTCTCTGTTTGGGGCGGTAACCAGATGTGGCAAATTGGTCGATATACCAGTCGTAGAGCGGGCGATGAACCTCAAATTCGAGCGTACATATTGAATGCGTAACACCCTCAAAATAATCACTCTGCCCGTGTGCAAAATCGTACATCGGATAGACTTTCCAGTCATATCCTGTTCTGTGATGAGGATGAGTGGTAATTATGCGGTACATGATCGGGTCTCGAAAGTGCATATTGGGGTGAGCCATATTGATTTTTGCTCTGAGAACCATTTTCCCGTCAGTAATTTCGCCATCGCTCATTTGCTCAAACAGTTGCAAATTTTCCTCAACAGGACGATTTCTAAACGGACTGTCGGTTCCTGCCACAGTAGGTGTACCCTTCTGACCGGCAATCTGCTCGGAAGTCTGCTCATCAACATACGCCTTGCCCTGCTTGATAAATTCTATTGCCAAATCAAAAAGTTTCTGAAAATAGTCGGAGGCATAATATACATTTTCCCACTCAAAACCAAGCCATTGAATATCTTCCTTGATGGCCTCCACATACTCGACATCCTCCTTGACGGGATTGGTGTCGTCAAATCTGAGATTGCAGGTGCCATTATACTTTTGGGCAATGCCAAAATCAAGACAAATTGCCTTGGCGTGCCCGATATGAAGGTAGCCGTTGGGTTCAGGCGGAAAACGGGTCTGAATTTTCCCGTTGTTCAACCCATTATTCAAGTCATCTTCTACTATTTGCTCAATAAAATTGAGAGTTTTCTTCTCCTGTTCAATGTTCTGTGTCATATAAAATGTGTATTTACAAACTATAAATTATTTATTTTCAATATGTTGGATAAAATATTATCTAATTGTTCATTATAACTGAAAGTCATAAAAAATCAGACCACAAAGTTAAGAAATAAACTCAAAGGTAGAAAAAATATTTGTAAATGGCTAAATCTTTTTTAATGAATAATGCCAATCACGAGTTGAATAGTGTTTATTTAGCCCGATAGGGCGTTATGTGAATATCCACAGGTTTCACCTGTGGATTGAGTAATTGAATAATTGATTACGTTAGTCGTATTGTATTGTTTTATTCAAAATGAAGACAACAAAATTGTTATTATTTCCGCTGCTTTTCGCAGCGATGGCGACAATGCCGCAAGGAGCAATGTCGCAGGTTACAATCGGTGCTGACCAACCGCCACAGAGTTTTTCTGTGCTGGAACTTATCAGCGGCACTAACAAAGGCTTGCGCCTGCCGCAACTCAAAGAAAATGAGCGCAATGGCATAATACAGCAGATAGACGCTATGTCTGACCCTACCGCAAAGGCAAAGGCGCAAGATTTGGCACGCGGTCTGACCATCTACAACACTGACGCAAAATGCGTACAGTATTGGAATGGCTCGTCTTGGATTCCAGCAGGCATCTGTGGAGTTGTAATACCTTCTATTGATTTTCCCAAGCCTCTCGGGTGTGTTGATAGTGATGACCCTAAACCTGTTACATGGATGTCTTACAACCTTGGTGCTGCTACTTCTGCTACTATCGGAACGGAAACTTACGACTTGACTACCCAAAGGGCAAATGAAATGGCTTACGGACAAGGCGGCGAGTGACAGCGTAACCAACACCGATTCTACTGTTTACAGTGCTCAGTACCAATGGGGACGCCAAACTGACGGACATCAAAAACGCAGTTCTGCCACAATAGCTGTAGGATCAGTCAACATCGCTGACTATTCTAATGGGGACGGCACAGGGCAAATTAAAAGTACAAGTACAAGTACAGACAAATTCATTACGAATATCACCGTCGCTTTTGTCTGGGACTGGCAAAAGACGCATTATGACCTTTCTGACCTTTGGGGTAACGGCGTTGTTGTCGGTACATCCACGGGAGCAACACCTGCTGACGGCAATCCATATGACGACGGTGATGGTATTAAATATTACCAGAAACCTGTCAAGCAGCCCGCCGACCCTTGTCCTGAAGGCTGGCGCGTTCCTACACAGGACGAATGGGAAACTCTTGGCAACTATTGCAATGCCAGCAGTGTCGCAGACAATACCAACGGTTACTTCCCTACTAATTCTCCCAGTAGCTATGCTACTGTTACAACTGTCGGTTCCGGTACGACTACGGTTCCAATAAATAATCCGAATTTGGTTTGGGTTACTGTTGCCAATGGTTTGCCGGATGCTTCCAACTGGTCTTATGCCACTCCGAGCCTCAAAGTTGGCGGTTACGCTCTTTACAACAAAACCGACTGGGATAATGCCGATGCAGGTTACAAAAACGGTACTTTGCACTTATACGACGCGGATGCCCCGCGTGTTTTGCTTTTCTTGCCCTCAGTGGGCTACCCGCAGCAACGGCGGCGGTCTGGAGATCGTAGGCGACTACAGCGGCTACTGGAGCAGTACGGTTAGCGGGGGGATATACTCGTATAACTTGGTCTTCTACAGTACGTACGTACGTACATCCGCACGCCGCCAGCGTCAGATCGTACGGCTTGGGCGTGCGTTGTGTCGCAGAATGAATTTAATTCGGTTATTTATTAATCTTTGGTAATGTCCTAATTTAATTGTTATATATATGGTTTCATAAACGCATATTTTACATTCCACACATTATTTGTTATTCCAGCCACCAACGCCGGTGTTCGAGGTGTTCGTGTTTTGTCAGGATTTTTGCTCAACGTACCATGTGGTCGGATAAAATTGTAAAAATAAACCGTTAAACCAATTTTTGCCTCAAAATACTCCATTTCCTTGGCAAACGTCAAACTTTTCCTCCTTAGATGTGAATTTAACTGTCCCAATGTGCCGTTTGAACGTTCTATATAAGAAGTATTTATCTTATTGCTAACACTTTGCAAAAGTTTTTGTTTGATTCTTTCTTCGTCACCAAACACGATTCTTTTTTCTACTTTAACAACCTTGCCGTTTTCTCTGGTTTTGTGAACCACTGCATAATCAAGTTGTTCATCAAGAATCATTTTACCTTTTTTCGGACGACCGC
>JAITNR010000243.1 GCA_031290375.1 Prevotellaceae bacterium
AAAAACACCGAAGTTTAGTGCCTTATCAATTACTCGAAAATTAAAAAATGTAGTGGCTCGCTGTTTTGGTAAGTCATTGAATGATATTGCTTTGTGATTTTTGACCGTCGAAGTCAGGAGTAAAGTTATAGCAAAGCAAAAAATCAATCCTGATTTTTCAAGCAGTGTATTTTCACAACAAAAAAACTTCAAAGAAAGTGTTGCTATGCACGCTGTGAGTGAGGCGTACATAGCAGCAAAAAACTCGCAAGTTCGTAGTTGGTTTGGTAAGCGGTATTTATAGCTACATCAATGGTTTGAATTGGGTAATATGAAGTTACGTGAACAGTTTTTTGAAAAATCCCTTTTTCCCTTTCGGCAATTCATTTTGCATGGCAAAAATTGTTTCCCAAGTTTCATTTTTGGTTATCATTCTGTAAATCAATCCCCAGTCGGGTAATCCACCTATGCTTCTGTCATCTATAAACACATCTGCCGCAATCTTGCGTGAGATTTCAAAATCGACTTCGCCGGGGAAAAGAGAGTTTATCGCATAAAATTCTATTCCGCGTCCGCGACAGTACTGTACCGCATCTTCAAGCAATTTCCCTTCTCTAACGGTCCAAAGCACAAGTTGATGGTGTTCCTCTTCCTGTAACCTCTTTAAGACCTCTATTGCAAACGGAACAGGCTTACCAATCGCAGGATATGCCTCTTCCACTATCGTACCGTCAAAATCTACTGCTATTATCATTTTTTTGGTCTATATTTTTGGTCTATATTTTTGATATGTGTTTGATTTGTGTGTTGATTATGATTTTGCTTTTATATATTGCAAAATTACCTCTCTTTTTCTAGTGCAAAGGTACTACTTTTTTGCGATACATTGCTCAAAACGGTCTTAGAAATATGGATGTTTTTCATCTCCAAGTCTGTACTACAGGCGTTTATATCTTGAATTTTGCAAACCCGTATTTATTATTGCATTTGAAACAATCTTTCCTGTCGCAATATTTGGTTTTTAGTTCGGTAAGAGCCTGAGAATCAAAGGAAGATGTCGGAACAATGCCCAATAACGAAAATCCTTTTGTGATGTGATTTGTTTCCTCAGGGATTTTTTTCAATAAACCCAAAGCAAAACTCTGATACTCAGGCAGGTTGAAATTTTTGCCGTAGCAATACAAAAATGGCACAACGCTATTAATTAAAATAACATTAATGGAACTTTTTGAAAGTTTTTTTGTCCTCTCAACCGACTGTTTTCCAAATAGATAATGACCTTGCCAATATTCGCTTGGCTCGCAATCGAAGTAAGTCAAAAGACTTTTGAGATGCTTTTGTTCAATGATTTTCGAAAAAAGTTTTGATGACTTTTTAACCAAAGCCGCAAACTGAGCAATGCGAATTGTTGGAAAATTGGCAGGGCGAAGCCTGAGAAATTTCCACAATGTTTTGTCTATTGATTTTAGAGCGTATTTGTGCGAAAGATATTGATACTCTGTTTGTAATGCCTTAAAATAATCTTCCTCAACTTCGTTGTCCAAAAAACCTGCAACTCCAAAAAGCAGAGCCTCAATTTGTAAAAGATTGTCTTTTTGTTTGGCTAAAATATTTTGTGGCAAGTTTCGAGCCAGCCGTTCAAATGCGTCCGAATTGGTGCCAAAACCGAAACACCGAGCGGTGGTAACATAAAATGCCTGTTCCCAATCGCCTGAAGTTTGAGCGAGCAGTTTTTCGATAGAGGCAGACTTGCTTTCAAGTCGTTCTGTAACAAGTTTTTCAAATATATCTTCAAGGTTATCTACTTGACATTCAATCAATTGCTTGGCACACTCCACAAAAGGCAATGAAAGGGTCAAAAACTGCTCTTCGATATGCTTCGGGTATTTGATAACCATTTGAGGAACAACTGTTTTGTTGGAACGAAAAACCTCCTTGCCTTCTTTTATAACCACATGCAAAATTACCGAATCGTAAGCCTTATCGGCACTGTGGTGGTGCTGCTGCCAATCGTTTGCCGAAGAATGAAACTCCACGTTTCCAGCCCAAAGCGTGTCGCCAATTTTGATTTTTGAGTTAAAAACATCGGGACCTGCGTCTGTATTCAGATGCCCAATATCAATGATTTCAACCTTTTGTCCGTCAGTGGTTTGCTGTTCTAATGAAAAAAGTTTTCCAAACCATACGTAGTGCAAAAAAGTTTCATTCATAATTTTGTCCATAATTAGAGCGGTATTACGTTAACGGTTTTGAATTACATTTGTTTGCTGTCAATTAGCGCATACAAAGTTACATCATTTTTTCATATTTTTAATCATAAAATATTTTGTACCTTTGTAAATTAAAAAATTAATTATAGCAACTTATTGACTTTTAAAAAAGTCGTTTATAAATCAATTATATGACACATCCTTCACCTGAATTGAAAAAGAAATTTTTAAAGTGGTTTTGGGGAATTTTTGCAGGAGTTTTTGTATTGATAGCCCTGATATTTTTCAGTATCTCAATAGGTTTAATTGGTTACGTGCCGCCTATAGAAGAATTGGAAAATCCAAAAAACAAGTTAGCCGCCGAAATCTATTCGTCTGACAATAGGATTATAGGCACCTTCTACACTTCAAAGGAAAACCGTATGAACACCTCCTATCGTGATTTGTCGCCCAATCTGATAAATGCTCTTATTGCGACCGAAGATATTCGTTTCTACAAGCATTCGGGCATTGACGGCAAGGCACTTGCAAGAGTGTTTTTCAAAGCGTTTTTGGGTGGTGGTGGCGGCAGTACCATTTCGCAACAGACTGCAAAGTTGTTTTTTACAGACGAAAGAGCATCAAATATTTTTGAACGTACTATTCAAAAGATGAACGAGTGGGTTATTGCCGTCAAACTCGAAAAACTATACACTAAAGAAGAAATTATTTCGATGTATTTCAATAAGTTTGACTTTTTGAACAACGCGGTTGGCATAAAAACTGCAGCTCAGGTTTATTTCAACACCACTCCCGACAAACTGAACATGGAACAGGCGGCTCTGCTGGTTGGTATGTGTCAAAATCCCTCTGCCTACAACCCGAACAGTAGAAACGAAAAAACACGTCAAAGGGCTTTAACACGAAGAAATGTAGTGCTTAATCAAATGAAAAAAACGAATATTATTACTGGAACACAGTGCGATTCGCTAAAAGCATTGCCGCTACAACTTGATTATCATTCGGTTGACCACAAGCAAGGTTCAGCACCGTATCTGCGCGAATTTCTGCGAATTCGACTGACGGCAAAAAAGCCAAAACGTTCAAATTACGCCGAATGGCAGCAGAAAGATTATGGACAGTATTACCTCGATTCTATGGCGTGGGAAACCGACCATCTTTATGGTTTTATAGAAAAAAATCCAAAGAAAGACGGTTCAAAATACAATATCTATTCTGATGGATTGAAAATTTATACCACAATTAATTCCCGAATGCAGCAATATGCAGAAGATGTGACAACAGCCCATTTAACCGAACTCCAAGCAGCATTTTTTAAGGAGAAAAAAGGCAGGAAAAAGGGTATTTTTCCTTCAAATATGTCAGAAAAAGACATTGAAAAAATGATCAATACGGCAATAAAACAGAGTGAACGGTATCGTGTAATGAAAAAGAGCGGTACATCCGAAGCACAAATAATGGAGGCTTTTGATACGGAAATTGAAATGAGAGTTTTTTCGTGGCAAGGAACAAAAGACACGCTTATGACGCCAAGAGACTCGCTTATTTACTCAAAATCTTTTGCCCGAATTGGTTTTATGTCTATGGAGCCTGCCAATGGACACGTAAAGGCGTACATTGGAGGACCCGATTACAGATTTTTTCAGTACGATATGGCTACTCAGGGACGCCGCCAAGTAGGTTCTACTATAAAACCATTTGTTTATACCTTAGCACTGAGCGAGGGGATGTTGCCATGCGATAAGACTATAAATCAACCTGTTACGCTTATGGACGATTTGGGAAGACCATTTACTCCGCGAAATGGTTCAAAGGCACGTATAGGCGAGGAAGTTACATTGCGTTGGGGATTGCAAAACTCAAACAACTGGATTACAGCCTATGTAATGAGCCTTCTTTCACCTGTACAATTAGTCAAATTGATGCGTTTGTTCGGTATATCGGGTAGGATAGACCCTGTTGTTTCACTGTGTCTTGGACCTTGTGAAATATCTGTGTCAGAGATGGTTTCGGCATACACCACGTTTCCAAATAAGGGCATTAGAACGACCCCTGTTTTTGTTACTCACATCACTGATAATAAGGGCAATGTTATAGCCGATTTTTCCACTGACACCAAAGAGGTGATTGACGAGGAAACGTCTTATAAAATGCTGAATATGATGTCGGCTGTGCTCAATGGCGGTACAGGCAGCAGGGTGCGTTACCGTTACGGAATGAACGCTCCCGCCGCAGGCAAAACAGGTACTACCAACGACAATTCAGACGGCTGGTTTATCGGCTACACGCCTCAACTTGTGTCCGGAGTGTGGGTTGGTTGGGAAGACAGAGCTATCCACTTCTCAAATATGGCTGAGGGACAGGGTGCGAATATGGCTCTGCCTGTATGGGCTTTGTATATGAAGAAAGTTATGGAAGACAGCAAATTAGGGTATGCCCCGATACAATTCAATATCCCAACTTGGTTCGATGTGGATAAGGGGTGTTATTGAAGTGAAAAAATTGAAAAATAATCTTTTTCGTTCCGTTTTTACAACTCATTTGTTCTTCACAAGGTGATGTTTGTTCAAGCAGCTTAAAAAGTATTAGCTTGTTTGCAAAAAAAGTATTACCTTTGCACAGAGACGAAGAAGTGGTATATTTTGTTACTTGACAGTTTTTTGTTGCTCGCTTCTTTTGCTTGTTCATACATTTTTCTGGGGCTGTTTGGTTTTGACAGCGGGTAGAAGAGGTATGTAAGCACGCAGTGCATTGTCGGATAGCACTTTAATCATAGACGGCAAAACATAACTGGCGAAAATTCTTACGCTCTCGCTGCCTGATTGAATAATAGTAGATCTGGCTTCATTACGGCACAGGTGTCGTAACGGGACATCTCTCAAATGCCTTGCCCTGAGGCGGTTTGGTTAAGAGGTGTGGGTAAAATCGGGGATAGTCGTTGATTGCCTCGCATTAACGATGAAAATTTAGAGGATAAGGCAACTGTTGGTAGCTTCGGTCTTGCATCTGCTCGAAAATTTAAGCGAAGATAAGCGTGTAGAAGGCATATTGTTTCCTCGTTTGGACACGGGTTCGAATCCCGTCAGCTCCACATTTTTAGTATTAAAAAACGTTTGTAGTCAGTAGATTATGGACGTTTTGCTGATTTATAGTGGTTTTGGGGCTCTCTCAAAAGTTTTTTTAGTCTTCTCTGAAACATCTTAAATAACTGAATAATTGAAAATAAGCAAGATATATTTTTTGTTACTTCAAAAAAATGTATTACCTTTGTAACGGATTTTTTCATTGATATAACAAAAAACGATAAATGTCAATTCTAACTTGCACAGCAATTTTATCCGGGATATATGCCGCTTTTAAAATGCGCCACAACCGCATTTTAAGCCCCGCTGTTGCATTATCTCGCAGTTTTTGGCATTATTTTTACCACCCCCCCCCATTCGCTTATAATCAAGTAGTTGCGTTTGTTTTGTGCAGACAGTTTCAACAACTCGTACAGTCGTCTTTGGATGTTTGTACCTGTATTCATATATCTTTGGCAAAGCAAAAACCGGCTTTTGTCAAAGGCTTTTTTTACAACAATAATTTTCAGTTTTTTAATCCTTAATTTTTAATTGTATCGGTTATGGCAATAAAGTATGTATTAACGCAAAAGGGCAATCCTTCCAATCCGGAAGCACCCAAGAAATGGTATGCCACAGCAAAAAGCGCAGGTGAACTGACATTCCGCAAGTTGAGCAAAGAAATTTCCGAAGACTCGACCACAGTAAGCGACACAGACGTATTGGCAGTGCTCAACGACCTGACCAAAATTCTGAAAAGACACTTGGACAACGGCGAGATAGTGCGTTTTGGCGATTTTGGCTCGTTTCAGGTAAGCGTTGGTGGCGAGGGTGCGGCTGCGGAGGCGCAATACCACGCATCGCTGATAAAAACGAAAAAAGTGGTTTTTCGTCCGGGCATCGACATCAAGGAAATGCTTAACAATCTGAAATACGAAAAAATGTAAGGAGCAATTCCTCAAACCGTCTAAACGATTTTACAAAAACGTCTAAACGATTTGGGGAAAACGTTTAGACGATTTTGAAGAATGGTTCAGGCAACCGTAGAGACGCACGGCTGTGCGTCTCTACAAAATGGCACAAAAAAACAGCAACACACAAAGTCTGCCGGACTTTAATACGGATAATCCCGTGTGAAACACGCGGAAAGAAAATAATCCTGTTAATCAAGTAAATCTTATGAAAATCAGGGTTCAGACAATATAATACAGAAAATATTTTTTAATTATTTAACTAAATAAAAATCATAATATTATGAGAAAGAAAATCAACTTTTTATTTTTAGCACTCGCCTTTATGGCTTTGAGTGCAGGTGTGGCAAATGCCCAAAATGTAGGCGATGTGTTTAATGACGGCACATTAGTTTATA
>JAITNR010000257.1 GCA_031290375.1 Prevotellaceae bacterium
TAAACTTGTTTTATACTTTCAATATTTTAAGTTGGTAAAAAGTTTGTCTTTAGTAGTTTTAGTAGTAGTTATTTTATTGTTTTTCAAAAAGTTGATAATGTTTGCTAAATCAAAAAATAACATATCGTCATGGAAAATAAAATAATATAGGTCATCATATAATTTCATATCTTTATAGTGCCTAAAAAAGACAGAAAAATGGAAATTTTTAAAGGTCAAAACATTCTGGAGTTTGCTGAACACTTCAAAACGGATTTAGATTGCGAAGAATATTTAGCTTTATGTAAGTGGGAAAAGGGGTATTCTTGTCGCAAATGTGGACACACAAAATATCAGGTTCGGAAAGATTTTTCAAGAACCTGTAATATTTGTAGTGATACAGAAAGTCCAACCTCCGGAACACTTTTCCATCGTGTAAAATTCGGTTTGCGTAAGGCATTTTTCATTTGTTTTGAGATGAGCACAACCACGAAAGATTTCTCTGCATTGCAGATGTCGGTTCGTTACGGTGTGGCAGAAAACACGGCACGTTTGTTTATGCATAAGGTTCGGGAAGCGATGAAATCTGACGAAAAGCAAGGGATGAAAGGTTTGGTTCAGATAGATGAATTTACCGTTGGAGGAAAGGAAGAAGGTAAACAAGGCAGAAGTTACGGTGCTAAAAAGAAAAAGGTTGTGTGCGCTGTAGAACTTACAGATGATGGAAAAGTTAAACGTTTCTATGCTTTGAAAATCAAAGATTTTTCATCCAAATCTTTAAGAACTATTTTCGATAAACACATCGACAAATCAGCTCAGGTGATTACTGATGACTGGAAAGGATACAGACCGATTAAGGATTTTAATATTACTCAAATCCCAAGTAATAAAGGTAAGAATTTTCCGGTGCTTCATACGATGATTCACCAAGTCAAATCGTGGTTAAGGACAACTTATTCTTGGGTTTCAGAATTCAATATCAATCGGTATTTAAGCGAGTTTTGCTTCAGAATTAACCGCTCGCAATCAAAGCAAACTATTTTCGATAATCTCATTAAAAGGATGCTCGATAGAGCGCCTGTTTATCAATCAGAGTTAGTATGTAATTAAACTATGACCTATAAAGATTTATTACATTTAGTAGATACTGCTGCTATTTATGTAGAACAATATTCTTACGAGACAAAAAATAAAAATAGCTTTGATAGACAAAATGATAAAAACATATATAGAACAGATTATTGGTATGGAATGTATAAATTTTATTCCAAAGGGGAGGTAAATTGCTTCTTTTTTGAAGATAATTACAATATCCTGCCAAAAGATTTAAATCCCGAATACAAAGGATATAGAGGAGTATATTATAGAGAGAATTCTGTTATAAAGATGGATTTATTTATTGTAGTGGGAGAACATATACAATGGGGAATGGAGGCAAATATATTAAAATTTGAAGGAGATACTTTGCTGGTAAAAAGAATAGTAAAGTTGGATCCTCGTAAAGTTACGGTGTATGTTAAAAGAAAATTACCAAAAGAATATTTAATTTACAAAGCAGATTGGTAAAATGAAAGCAATATTTTCAATATCAAACACCAAATAATTGATAATTCTTTGAAGTGTCAGCCAGATAATTGATACTGCATGATACTGAGTCAATCGCTTTGCTTGAATCTTGTCCACAATTTTCTGCCTAAAAAGACAACGAAAATTAAAAGAACAACGGCGATTACAAAAGCCAAGACAGGAAGCGCCAATGCCAGCACAGACATAATTCCTGCGCCTGCGGTTTCGGTAGTGGATACCATTGAATTGCCCAAACCTCCCGTCGTAGCGGTAGAAGCAGCGCGGGTACCTGCAAAACCCGTACTTATAGCGGCAGCAGTGCCTCCGCCTGCAATAATTGCCAACGCCCAATGCGGAAAGGTTCCCAAATCGGCAAATTGGCTGGCAAAAAGGATTGACCCTGCAACAGTAGCCAGCGGAACAGCAATCATATCAAGCAAATGGTCGATGTAAGGAATATAATATGCCAAGATTTCGGCTATCATAGCAATACTGGTTGCAATGAGGCAGGGTAGGGTTGCAAGCCATTGAAACTGTTCATTTTGAGGAAGCCAGCCCATGTATGAAGCAAGACTCACGGCAAACATGGGGAGAAAAACGCGAAAACCTGTTGCAGCAGCAAGCCCTATACCGATGAACATACTGATGATATAAGGAAAATAAGGAATATTATCGAACATTTTACTTTTTGCCTAATCTAAGTGCAAAAATTATGCAAATGGCGAATATAAAGTGGAAAATATTTTGCAATGGAGATTATTGTATAATGTGAAAAAGAAAAACGCAATTATATGTAAATCAAATAATTGCGTTTTTGTTGTCCTGCTAGGATTCGAACCCAGACAAGCGGAACCAGAATCCGAGGTGCTACCGTTACACTACAGGACAATCATGGTGCAAAATTATAAAAAAAAAAATTTTAACAAAAATTTTTTTTACTTTGGAATAAGTTTTGCTAATAAAAGTCAGATTTTTAATTAAAAATAAACCCAAAATGAAAAAATTAATTTTGACATTAGCAGTTGCAGGTGCAGTTTTATCAGCCGCTTCATGCTCCGACAAAAAAACGACAGACAATCAGTCTGCTCAGGACTCATTGACCGTCTCAGATACGATTAAAACCGATTTGGCACAAACTGCCGACGTTGCTTCTGCCGCCGCAACCACCGCCGAAGCTAAATTTCACGAGGCAGAAAAAGCGCTGGCAGATGCCAAAGCCAAAGGCGACAAGGTAGCAATTGCAATCGCACAACAGGCTGTAACAGACGCACAAACCGCTTGGGACGCTATAAAAGCCGCTGCCCGACAGACAACTGAAAGCGTGAAACAAGGCGTAAACTCCGCCGTTAATGCTACCGAAAACACTGCAGCAGGTGCAGCTAATGCAGCAAAAAGCACTTATGACGCAGCAAAATCAGATGTTGAAAAAACCGCTCAGGAAGCCAAAGACAACGTGAACAGCCAAGTTCAGCAGACAAAAGATGACGCAGCAAAAAGCGTTCAAAATACACAACAGAGTGTAGATGATGCTAAAAACAAGGCAAAAACCGATTATAACAACGCTTTGGACAAACTGAAAACAAAATAATCCGGAATAAATCCGGTATATAAAAAAAGCGGTTTGACAAAGTCAAACCGCTTTTTTTATTATTAAATATTCACTTAGTTACCATTGAAATAGTGGTTTGGAACTCATTAACTTATTTATTTCCGTCCGCACAGCGGAGATTTTAACTTCGTCATCACGATGGGAAATTACTTCGTCAATAAATTCTGCAATACTCTCCATATCTGCCTCTTTCAGTCCCCGCGTGGTGATTGCCGCCGTTCCGAAGCGTACGCCCGACGTGATGAACGGACTGCGGTCGTCGTATGGAATCATGTTTTTATTGCAGGTGATATCCGCTTTTTCCAGCAGTTTTTCAGCTTCTTTTCCTGTGATATTTTTGTTGTGCAAGTCAATCAGCAGTAAATGGTTGTCCGTTCCTCCCGAAACAATATTGAAACTTCTGTTTATCAATTCTTTGGCTAATGCTTGAGCATTTTTCAGCACCTGCAAGATGTAATCGAAATAACCATTACTTAACGCCTCAGCGAACGTAACTGCCTTAGCGGCAATGATATGCTCTAACGGACCTCCTTGATTTCCCGGAAATACCGCACTGTCAAGCAGTTGAGACATCAGTTTGAGTTCTCCTTTCGGGGTTTTGATGCCGAACGGATTTTCAAAATCTCTGCCGAGCATGATCATGCCTCCGCGCGTTCCGCGCAAGGTTTTGTGCGTGGTAGTGGTTATGATGTCGCAGTAGGGTAGTGGGTCGGTGAGGATTCCTCGGGCAATCAATCCCGAAGGGTGGGAGATGTCTGCCATGAGAATTGCTCCGACTTCGTCGGCGGCTTCTCTAAATTTCTGATAATCAATATCTCTTGAATAGGCAGAAGCTCCGCAGATAATCATTTTTGGTTTTTCTTTGCGGGCAGTTTCGAGCATTTCTTCGTAGTCAATTCTACCGTCTTCTTTTTTAACTTTGTAAAAAACAGGACTGTAGGTGATTCCTGAAAAATTGACAGACGAACCGTGCGTGAGGTGTCCGCCGTGGGACAAATCCATTCCCAAGACTTTATCGCCCGGTTTCATCACGGCGAAATAGACGGCAGCGTTTGCCTGCGCTCCTGAGTGAGGTTGTACATTAACGTATTCTGCGCCAAAGAGTTCCTTTGCTCTGTCGATTGCCGTTTGTTCGATTTCATCAATTACTTCGCAGCCTCCGTAATATCGTTTGGAGGGGTAGCCTTCGGCATATTTGTTGGTAAGAATTGAGCCGGCTGCTTTCATTACTTCGTCGCTGACATAATTTTCGGAAGCAATCAGTTCAATGCCTTTTACTTGTCTTTCTCTCTCTTTTTCAATGAGTTTGAAAATAATATCGTCATTCATA
>JAITNR010000190.1 GCA_031290375.1 Prevotellaceae bacterium
ATACTTTCCTGTACAGACCACAGTTCTTCGCTGATTCGCGCTGCCGAAAAACGTTCTTTGGTTTCGGTTCTGATGATGTGTTGCAAAAAGCGTATCAGCGAAAATGCTACAAAAAATTGTCAATGCCAAATCAGGCGATATTTTCAATTTCAGACGGGCTTGGATTGACAGCGATAAAAAACATTGTCAAGTGTAGCAGGAGGGTTGGTCGCAATGAGCTTTTTACGATGATGATTCAAAACCTGAAATGGGAAAAATTCATGTTGCTCGTGTGCATGGCAAAAAAAATCTACGCCGAGAGAATTTTTTGTCTTTTTTATAAAAAATTCATTAACTTTGCGAATTGTGATAAAAAAAATATACAAAAAAAAATGTACGAAAAATTCGAAAATGTTTTACAGTCAATAAATTGGCAAATAGACCCGATAACTCTCTATAGACCAATCGAATACGCTTTAAGAAGCGGGGGGAAACGTTTGCGTCCCTCTCTGGTTGGAATTGCCTGTGAAATGTTCAATGGAGACTACAAAAACACTGAAAATGCGGCGATTGCGATAGAAATTTTTCATAACTTCACACTCTTACATGATGATATGATGGACGATTCGCCAACAAGACGCAATATGGAAACTGTCCATAAAAAATGGAATTCCAACACTGCCATTCTATCGGGTGATGCGATGCTGATTAAGTCTTATGAATTTTTATCAAAAATTCCGCAGAAATATTGGACTGATGTTTTCCCTCTTTTTACAAAAACGGCTTTGCAGGTCTGTGAGGGACAGCGATTTGATATGGATTTTGAAACCATGGATGATGTAACAATTGAGCAATATTTTGAGATGATCCGCTTGAAAACGGCTGTACTTCTGGCTTGTTCGCTCAAAATCGGGGCAATATTGGCAGATGCCCCTCAAAAAGAGTGTGATTTACTGTACGATTTTGGCATTGCTTTGGGTATTGCTTTTCAATTAAAAGATGATTATTTAGACACTTTTGGGGATTCAGATATGCTTGGAAAGCGAATAGGAGGCGATATTTTATGCAGGAAAAAAACTTTTTTGTTGCTCTCGGCACTGACAATAGCAGATGAGGACATACAAAAACTTATCAAGATTATTATAAACTCAAAAATTGATACAGACGAAGAAAAAATATGTCAAATATCCGAAATTTATATCAATCTTAGTATTCCAAGTATTTGCGAGCAGGAAATTGGAAAATATTATAAAAAAGCAAAATATTATTTGAAAAATATATCATTGCCAGAAAAAAATAAAGAAAACTTGGGTAATCTTGTAGAAAAACTACAAATTCGCCAAAAATAAACCATGCAGTACAGACGATTGCCAAAAACCGACAAAACCCGAATCAAAACATTGAAGACGATGATTGATTTGGAGCACATACGGGGATACCAAAATCTGCCGTTTTCGCTTGCGAAGTTGAATAAGGCAAAGTCGCAATTAGTTGTTTTTGAGGGTAAATTAAAACTTCTACAGGAGATTAACAGTTTCTGGAAAAAGGGAAACATCAGGTATCGGTCGGTTACAAAAAAGCTCAGGCTTTACATCTCTCATTTTATTCAGGTTTACAATATGGCGATGACCAGAGGAGAATTTAATGCAGACGGCAGACAGTTTTATAACTTGCCACAGAGCGATAATAATGTGCCGAAATTATTGACAGACAAGCAATTAATGGAGTGGGGGAAAAATCTAATTGAGGGGGAAAGAAATCGAGTATTCAAGGGTGGACCTCCAATGGTAAATCCCACTATTGGCAATCTGAAAGTTCACTACGATATTTTTATGGATATGTATTTTGAACAGCAGACCAAATTAGACCACTTCAAGCGCATAAAGACGCAAGTGATTGAGGAGCAAAACAACGTTGACAATCTGATCAGGCAAATGTGGAATGAGATAGAGGATTTTTACCGCAAACTGCCTGTAAATAAGAAAATTGAAGAATGTAAAAATTGTGGCATAATATACTATCTTCGTAACAATGGAAACAAAAAAGATAAAGTGCTTTATGAAATCCCGTTTAAGTGAATATCAGGCAAGTTGAGGATAGCCGAACGACTCCCTTATTTTAGTTGAACAAAATGAATGGATTAGTAATTAAAAACACAGGAAACGACTGCTGGGTAAGGGCTTCGGACGGAAAAACAGAACGATGCAAGGTAAAAGGTAATTTCAGAATAAAGGGAATAAAAAGTACCAACCCCATTGCAGTAGGTGATTGGGTAACTGTTGATAGTTCAGGATTTATTTCTGAAATTTTTGACAGGAAAAATTACATAATTCGGCGTTCCATAAACCTTTCAAAGCAAGTCCATATCATAGCTGCAAACGTGGATTTAGCCTTGCTCGTAGTTACCGTAACGCAGCCCGAAACCTCAACCGTTTTTATTGACAGGTTTATTGCCTCAGCTGAAACGTTTTTTGTGCCTGTTGTACTGATTTTCAATAAAATAGATTTGTTAGATAATAAAAAACTGCAAAAACTCGAAAAATTGGAAACGTATTACGAAAAAATTGGTTACTGCTGCATTAGGGCTGTTGCCTCTCAAAATATTGGTATAGAGGAAATTAAACAAAAAATTGATGGTAAAGTAGCCCTGTTATCAGGCAATTCGGGAGTGGGCAAATCTACAATAATCAACTCTATTGCAGGCAGTGAAGTGGCTAAAACGTCCGAAATTTCGTTGTATCACCAAAAAGGCACTCATACAACCACTTTTTCCGAAATTTTTTGTGCTGAAAAAAATACCTTTATCATTGATACCCCAGGTATTAAGGGCTTTGGAATGGTTGATATTAAAGAAAATGAAGTTGGTCACTATTTTACCGAAATATTTGCGCAGTCAAAATCTTGTCGCTTCCCTGACTGTACGCATCGTCACGAACCTGACTGTGCCGTTCTCAAAGCGGTAGAGCAAGGCAAGATAGCAGATTGGCGTTACAGAAGTTATATTTCTGTTATTGAAGATATTAAAGAAAATAAATATAGATAATGCCTGAATCTTTTTTGAGGTGCTGTCACGCCTTTCGAGCAAAGTAAAAGTAATTATTGAATAATAATGCGAATCACGGGTTAAAAAATGCTATTCGTAAAACAAAAAAAAATGAAAAATACGGACTTTGCGTGATAATTGCATTTATGTCCGTAGAACAAAATGTTAATAACCGTAAGTGAAACTTACGGCTGAAGGCTACCAATACCTCAACCCGTAGGGTTGAACAATGATATTAATTCAACCCATACGGGCTAAATAAAGTAACTGAATAACTGAATAATTGAAAATACAATACAATACAATACGACTAACGCAATCAATTATTCAGTTATTCAATTACTCAATCCACAGGTTTCACCTGCGGTTATTCACATAACGCCCTATCGGGCTAAATAAATACTATTCAACCCGTGATTCGCATTAATTAATAATGAACAATTAATGCGTCCTCTATCCATATTTTTTTTCATTATTCATTTTCTTTAAAAATTTCTACGAGGTTTTGGCTGGTTGGAACGAGCATTTTTCTATTGATATGAATGCCTATGGGCAAAACCGCAACTATCTATTTTGCAAAATCAATAGCACCTCAAAAAATTTTACCAAAAAAAAAATCGAACAATCCCACCCCAAGATTGTCCGATTTTATTTCTGTCTGAACTGTGATTTTAATCATCCTAAAATCACAGTTCAGACAATTTTTTTAATGAATAGAGAACGCATTATTGTTCACTGTTCATTATTCAGACATCCCTTTTCGTCATTGCGCGGAACGAAGCAATTTTCAATTAACAGGCTAAATATTTTTTCTATATAGGAAGCAACATTTTTTTTATGTTTAGAAAAAATAGATTAACTTTGAAGAAAAAATTACAAACTGATGAGCAGTTACCAACAGGAGCGGATAATACTTGGCATTGACCCCGGAACAACCATTATGGGATATGGAGTGTTACGGGTGTTTGAAAAAAAGGCTCAATATATAACGCTTGGGATTGTCAATCTAAAAAGTATAAGAAACCATTATCTTACACTCAAAAAAGTGTTTGAAGAAGTTACGCATCTAATAGAAAAGTATCTGCCTGACGAACTTGCTATTGAAAGTCCGTTTTTTGAAAAAAATGTTCAGTCAATGCTTAAACTTGGCAGGGCTCAGGGTGTTGCCATAACGGCGGCGATATCTCACGACATTCCAATAGCCGAATACGCCCCGTTGAAAATCAAAATGGCAATTACAGGACAGGGACGAGCCTCAAAAGAGCAGGTGTCGGCTATGTTGTGCAAAATCCTCAAAATTCCCGTGTCCGACCTTCCAAAAGAACTTGACGCAACAGACGGACTTGCCGCCGCCTATTGCCACTATTTACAGACAAATACGATTGCCACAACCACCACAAAATACAGGAACTGGAAAGATTTTGTTGTCAAAAACAATACGCGGATAAAGAAATCGACAAGCGACAAGAATCAATTATCAGTTTAAAAGCAGTATGTTTTTCAGCCAGTCAAGCAGTTTTGTGCGGTCTTTGCCACAAGCCAAATCCAGTGACCCGATACAGCAGTACAGAATTTCGTTGCTGGTTTCAAATTGTCGCAGTTTGCGGGTAATGTAGCCTTTTCTTCTGCCTGTAGGTTTCATATATAACAAACGGCTGGCGGGTTTTCTGATACATTTTTGGGCTTTAAACATCAACAAATAAAACAATTCTTGCGGATTAAATTGGGTTTCGTTCCGAAATTTATGTGAAATATTGGCAATCAATTGGTCTTCATGTTGAGTAAAATATTGCTCCAATACGCTCTTTTTCAATGGGTGAGGTGTGTGTGCTATGTGAAAATAAGACCGCCGTGTATCCAAAATCTGTGCTGCATTCAACATTGAATCCTTGAATCCGAAAGGCTTACGACCGTTTTTTCTGGGTTTAATCAAACGCAACAGGCTGTCAAAAAAAATACTGCGCCAATTGCCAATTGCCACAACGCTATCCTGCACGTACCAATCGGAATACGATAAGGGACGTACCAAAAAACAATCATCATTGAAATAGACAAAATTCTCACTCAAATCAGGTATCCTGAACAGGCAGGTTTCTATGGACAGACTGTTGAAAGTAGGGAGATATTGCTCATATCCGCCAAACAGTACCTTATGGTCAACAATTTCCACTGGAACGGTGTTACCGGAAAAATTCCGTTGAATGAAGTTGTCTAAATCGGGATTTTGATTGTCTGTAACGATAAATATTTTACGAACAAACGGAGCAAACCTCAGCACCGAAGCCACACAATAATAGATTTCTCCTTCAGAAGCGTAGCGAGTCGAGCCGCTAATATCATCACTACGGCGGTCTTCGGTTTTTAGAAACTGTTGCAGTTTGTTCCTGTGTTTCGGGTCATTACCGTCAACCCACGCAATAACCACGTCTATATTGTTCTTTTCATTCATTTCAATACTGTTTATTAAAAAAATGTCAAATCTCTATAAAAAAATCGCGACAAATTTACATGAAAAATTTCAACTTCCGATTTTCAATTAATTATGCTCTATTCTATGTTGTCACTTTCATTTCTTCTTATAATTATTCATACCAAAATCAAGAAATTGCAGAAAATCTACTATATTTTCACTAAAAGCGTATGAACCCGCAAGCGGATTGCCGTTTTCGTCCAGAATTACATAGAAAGGTTGTGCGTTTGCTCCAAACTTGTGCCGCTGGATATAACTGTACTTGTCGCCCAAAGTGCGAAGCCGGCGTTTGACCCCGTTTTCTTCCACTTCTATCACTTGCGGCAAAGGCGTTTTGTTATCTACCATAAGAGATATTAAAATGAAGTCGTTGGACAGTTTGTCAAACACCTTGTCGTCAGTCCAAACAGCCGCCTCCATTTTTCTGCAATTAACGCAACCAAAGCCCGAAAAATCAACTACAACAGGTTTGCCCTGAATTTTGGCAGCTGCCATACCAAGTTCATAATCGCTGTAATCAGCTTCAAGGTGATTTTTATACAGAGTAAAATCCTGCGTGTTCATCGGCGGAGAGAAAGCGGATATAGCCTTGAGTGGTGCTCCCCAAAGTCCGGGTACCATATAAAGTGCAAAAGAGAGCGAAATCATAGCTAAGAAGAATTTGGGGATCGACACCGTTTGCTGTTCGTCATCGTGTGGAAAACGCAGTTTGCCCAAAAGATAAATTCCAAGCAGAGCAAAAATAAGTATCCAAAGTACGAGAAACACTTCTCTGTCCAAAATCCGCCAGCCATAAGCCAAGTCGGCTACGGAAAAAAATTTGAGGGCAAAAGCCAATTCGATAAATGCCAGTACTACCTTTACCGTATTGAGCCATCCGCCCGATTTGGGCAACGACTTGAGCAGGGTTGGGAAGAACGCAAAAAATCCGAATGGTATCGCCAGCGAGATGGCAAAACCGAGCATACCCATAAGCGGAGCAAGAATGCTGCCCGAAGTGGTATTGACAAGCAGGATGCCGATAATGGGTCCCGTGCATGAGAACGACACTATCACAAGCACAAGTGCCATAAGCAGGATACTCAAAAAACCTGTTGTAGATGAGGCTTTTGCGTCTAATTTCGATGACCAGGATGATGGCAGGGTAATTTCAAATGCACCGAAGAACGAAATGGCAAACACTACAAGCAGCAAAAACAGAAACACGTTAAAGATAGCGTTCGTAGAGAGGGCGTTTAAAGCACTTGCCCCAAAAATCAGCGTTATTATTATGCCCAAAGTTACGTAAATCAAAATAATCGCCAGTGCATAGAGAACAGCATCCTTTCTGGCATTAGATTTGTTGTCAGAGCGTTTGAGGAAGAAACTCACCGTCATTGGAATTATGGGCCAGACACAGGGCGTAATCAGGGCAATAAGCCCGCCGAGCAATCCCATAAGGAATATCCACAGGAGAGAACTATCTGAAGTGGAAGTATTGCCGGTCTGCCTGTTGAACCGGTCTAACCTGTCCGTTACAGGGGCAAAAATATCGCCGTCTGCCGTATCGGTGTTGTCGGTAACTGTTGAGGTCAGTTTTAAGGCAGTGTCTTGGGTATTTGCCCAAACAGTATCCGCAGATGCCTCTGCGGTAACCGCACCGGACTCGCCTTTCTGCTCAAAGGCAAAGGAGGCTTCGTCACTTACGCAAGCCTCGTTGTTGCATGACTGAAACTTGATGTAACCATCTATCTTATAACCTTTTACAGGGTCAAACTTAACTTTTTGAGCGAAACTTGCAGAGGAGTTGTAAAACCCGACAGTCATTTCAAAAATATTGTCATATTCTTCGTGCAGGGTTGATTTTGGAACTGTATTTCCCTGCAAATTTGCGCCCTGTTTTGTTTCAAACACAAACCTTGTAGGTAAAGGACCGTCTTCGGGCAGTTGCATTGCATACAGATGCCAACCTTTTGCTATGGTAGCATTAAATTGCAGTTCAACAGTTTGGCTGTCAATAGATTTGGTTGAAAACTTCCATTTTACAGGTTCAAACATCTGTGCATATCCAACAGTGGATAGCAGCGTAATGGCGAGTAACAGATTTAACTTTTTCATATATTTTACCTTACAATTATTTAATACGCAAAGTTATATCAAATTTTTGAAAATTAAAATTTTTTCTCAACAAAAATAATACGGCAAATATTACCTATTTGCAATATTTACCGTATTTGAAAAATGGTACAAATTTTTTAATTTTTAACTGAGGAAAAAGGCACTGAAACCTTAAAAATTACGTTTCGTCCGATGTTAAATACCCTTTCTGACTTGTAACGGGAAAGGTGGTCAAAATAGATTTCGTTCAACAAGTTGTTGGCGGAAATGCTTAAAAGCAATCTCTGTTTGCCAAACTTAAATTCTGCACCTATTCCGCAGTTAATCAGATTATAATCAGGAGTTTGTGTTTCGTATGTCGTTATTCGGTTTTGGGCAAAAGAATACTCATGCTGTGCGTAACCCGAAATTTTCTGCAATACTCCTTTCCGTGTAAAAGCAACTCTCAAAGTTGTCCTTATCTTTTGAGGTGGCATCAACGGAAGATACTCTCCCTGTGCAAGTGTCCCAAAGGTACTGCTGTAAGTGCTTTCCAAATGCAGCCAATCAAGCGGGTGCGGATGCAGGTGAAAACCCGCCTCTCCGCCGAAGAGAAAAGCGTTGGCTTGCAGATAGTCATAGACCTGAACCGCATCTATTTGCTCGTTTGTGGGTTGAATGTAAATAAAATTTCGTATATAATTGAAATACGGATTTACAAACAGTTCCAAATGTTCACTCCGATAATCTACTGAAAAATCCGCTTGGCAGGCATTTTCGGTTTTCAGATTGCGGTCGCCTCTTTCATAACGGTTAGTGCCTTCGTGAATGCCGTTGCTAAGCAGTTCGTACATATTTGGAGCGCGAAAACCTGAAGAAAGATTTAATCGCAACGACAAATTTTTAACTATCGGCTGAAACACTCCTGTCGAAAAGTTGAGGGCAGGATAATTCTGCTGTAAAGCGGCAAACTCACCCGTTTCAACAGAGTTAATATTCCTGTTATCAGCACGTAAGCCTATTTGCCAATACGCCTTTTTTGAATAACGGAAGTCCAACATCGCAAACAAACCAAAATCCAGTGTCGAGGCATCCGGAATCAGCATTTCTTCACCCAAATTGCTGTTTTTCTGATACATTCCCTGACTGCCCAAAAACATTTTCCACCTGTTCCATTCGGGCAAATCCCACTTTGCATTATAGGATAACGTACTGAGGTGCATATCCAAAGCCGCCTCATGGCTATTCGATTCTGCTTCAGCGTGTTCCTTATCTTCAAACTCTTGCCTGTCATTGAAAATGTAGCCAAGATTAACTTTCAGTTTGGATTTGTTATCAAAAAAAAATGTACTTTCCCAACTCAAAAGATGAGTAATCAAGTCCTGATATGGCAATACGGGTATTCTGCCGTTTGTATAAGGCTCGTGCTCATCTTCGGTAAGCCCGTATTTTTCTTTTAAAAAATTGTATCTGAGTGACGAGACAAATTTTTTGCCTGTAAAACCGAGCGTAGTTTTAAAGTCGCCTGTGTTGAAACGGCTGTTTTGCACTCGATAAGCGTTACCATCGGCATAGTCTTTATGTGTGGTGTAACCTCCAAAAGCATTGAAATGAAGCTGTTTTTTTGAAAGCCGAATTGCAGCCGTATTTCTCAGTCCGCTTGTATTTGTCTGATATTGAGAGGATAGTGCCGCCTCAACGGAATTTTCCTGTGCATACCTTTCATCTACGAAATAAAGCACGCCACCCAGTGCATCACTGCCGTACAGTAACGAGGCAGGACCTTTGATAATTTCCACGTCCTCATAGCCGTTCTCGTCCAACCCCAAGCCGTGTTCATCGCCCCATTGCTGATTTTCAACTCTCACGCCTTGCGAAAATACAGCAATGCGGTTACCGCTCAATCCTCGAATAACAGGCTTGCCAATGCCCGCTCCTGTGCTGTAATTGTCCAGTCCTGCTACGTTTTTAAGTTTGTCTGTCAGATTAATACTCTGAATATCAGAGTTATGCAAACTTAACTGCTTTACATTGGCAACATTCTCGCCTTGCAATTTTGAGGCAGATACCGACACCAGCACCTCCTGCAAATCATGCGCAGAAGGTTCAATAGAAATGATTGTATCTCGTTGAGTATCAATTATCCCCAAAAATGTTTTATAGCCAATGCTCGAAATTTGTGTCAGCACTAATTTTTGGGGATTTGCCATTGTAAAAAAGCCGTTTTTGTCCGTCTCTGTACTGGTTTTAAGGTCAGGGAAATAGACATTTGCAAATGGCACAGGTTGAGAATTTTCTATATTTAAAATTTGTATTTTTTGACTAAAAATATTTATACTTTGAAGTAATATTGTTAAAACTATTATGTATTTTTTCATTATGATTATTTTTTTATAAATTATTATTACGTAAATCAATATATCGGTTTTTTTTGTGTCATATATGAATACCATTATGACTGCCAAAAACATAAGGCAAGCCGGCAGAAATGCGTCAAAACACTGCCTTACGAAATAAAAAGCGATCAATTTTAACTGAACAGTGGTGGTGCTCGAGGCGAGGAAGTAGAAAAATCCGTAGAATATTTTTTGGAAAGAAAATTGAAATTTATTTTATTATTTACATAAAACAACTGGTAATCAATTGATTTATTATCAATTAAAGCCAAAAATAGAGCATTTTGACAAAAATAGCAATGTTCGTGGAAATGGTGTTTTTCTGCAGACTGATGAAAATGATGCGGAGCATTATTAGCACAATGGCAGACAGAAACGATGCTGTCTATATGGTGGTGCAACAATGGGTGAGCCACCGTAACCGACAAGTTGCCAAACACATACAATACACACATGACCAGAGCGATAGCTCTGATTATACGTTGTTTATATTTTGTTCTACCCGTAACCACTTTAGATTGATAAATTTTTACAAAGGTAATAAAAATAATCAAACAGTGAAAACTATCAGGATGAAAATCATTGAATTTTGCCCTACGAACAAAAATGCAACGATTTATTTTTGTTAAATTTGTGGCATAATACACTACTGTAGGGGCAACGCAACAATAAGCAAGTATTTCTATTGATATGAAAATCCAGTGGATTTTTTTTCCGACTTGCTTATTGTGACCAAGCAAAGCGAGTTACAGCTTTTACATAGTTAATGGGTAAATACGGCAAAGAACTCTGCCATGATTTTAATAACGTTTATCGCAAATATGTATTTGGATAAAGCACTCATGTTTGGAATGCGACTAACGTAATCAATTATTCAGTTATTCAATCCACAGGTTTCACCTGCGGTTATTCACATAACGCCCTATCGGGCTAAATAAACACTATTCAACTCGTGATAGGCATTATTCATTGTTCATTAAGATAATCTTCCAGAATAATGGTTGCGGCAATCTTGTCAATTAGAGCCTTGTTTTGACGCTGTTTTTTGTTTATTCCGCTTTTGATCATCGTGTTAAAGGCAATTTTTGAGGTAAATCTTTCGTCAATAAAATCTATTGCCACATTCGGAAATTCTTCTTTGATTTTATTGCAAATTTTTTCTATATCTTTAACAATATCAGCGGGTTGATTGTTTAAGTGCTTCGGATATCCAAAAACGATTTTTTCGACCTTTTCTTTTGAAAAATAATCTTTTAGAAAAAAAATCAGATTGGGAGTTTCGATTGTAGTCAAGGCACCTGCAATGATTTGCAGAGGGTCGGAAACAGCAATTCCAGTTCGTTTGCTTCCATAGTCGATAGATAAAATTCTTGACATTGATTTTGCTTTTTTGATATAGCAAAGTTAATAATTTTTTTATAAAAAATAACCTCGATTTCACAATCAAGGCTATTTCATATAAAAACTTAAAAAAAACAACAATTTATTAACTATCTTTTGTCCATTTTTCTCCAAATAGCCCAGATGTATGCAAGTACAAACGGTACAAGCAACGACACCACGCTCATTGTTTTAAGCGTAAACAGGCTTGAAGATGAATTTTTTATTGTAAGAGAACTGTTAATATCCGACAGAGATGGATAATAAGCAGAACTGTTGAAGCCTGCCGTCATCAGCACAGCCAGCACAACCAGCACCGTACCGATACCGGCAAACCAAATACCTTTCCTTGAATTTTTGCAGAAAGTACCCGTAATAAAGCCGTACAGCACACCAACCACGCCTGCGAGCAAAATCACAATCAGCCACCAATTGGTCAGCAACGAATGCAGATATTTGTAGGGTTCGGCTACGATTGTACCGTCATCCTGCTCTGTCCAGCCGTCTTTGAGCAATAATTTAACCAAATACGGCAAGAAGAACACTAAAAAGGCTATTGCATTAATTAGCAACTGCTTGCGACTGCGACCTTGAATTTCTTCATTATCAATGTTGTTGATAAAGTAGAGGCTACCCAAACAGCGTGCAAGGAAGAATATAGCCAGACCAAGCACCACGTTCCACAAATGAAAAGCGACAGTACTGCCCCAAACTGCTTCCAAGCCGTGCCAGCCTGTTGTCCATTGCGAAATGGTCGGATTGACAAAATCCACTATATTACCTTTATTTACAGTAAATTCCGCACCAAAAAAGAACGTAGAAACGGCTGCTCCAATAAGAATCGGAGCGAGCAAGCCATTGATAAACAGGAACCCTTTATAGGTGCTTTTGCCCAGAAGATTGCCTTTTTTGTGAATATACTCAAACGAAACCGCCTGAATAACAAAACTCAACAAAATCAGCATCCAAACCCAGTATGCACCACCAAAACTTGTAGAGTAGAACAGCGGAAAAGACGCAAAAAACGCACCGCCGAATGTAACCAGAGTGGTGAATGTGATTTCCCACTTCTTGCCGAGCGAATCCAAAAGCAGATTAAACTCATTCTCTTTTTTGCCTATTGAGTAAATCAACGACTGTCCCCCTTGAACAAAGAGCAGGAACACCAGTAATGCACCTAACAGTGATACCAAAAACCACCAGTAATGTTGAAAAAATGTGTAGTCCATAACATTATTTTTTATTTGTTTTACTTAAAAAAATTAATAATTTTCATTATCTTGTTCCTCTTGCGGTCCAGCCTTGATAGCCTTAATCATGATTCCAACCTCCGCAACAAGCAGGATTGAGAATAGGATTAAGAAGATGAAGAACGTAATTTTAACGTTTGCAGAAGGAATGCTTGACACCGAATGGCTCAGAGGCAAAACGTCCTGAATAGCCCAAGGTTGACGACCAACTTCTGCGACAATCCACCCCGCTTGTGAGCAAGTGTAAGCCAGCGGAATTGAAATCAAGCCTATCCACTGCATCCATCTGATACTGTCAAACTTGCGTTTGTTGTTGAGAATCCAAATTACAATGAAGAAAATCAGGAAATATCCGCCAAGAATTACCATCAGGTGAAATGCGTAAAAGGTAAGTCCAATAGGAGGAATAGCCTCTTTTGCATCTTTGAAGAAACCATAACCGAAATGGTGAATATTTTCGTCAATCTGAGGCAACAAAGCCTGTGCAGTAGCGATGTCGCTGGCTGCCATAGCCGCACGATAGTTTTTCAGGGTTTCCTGTGCCAGTTTACCCTGCGCCATTTTTTCTTGAACGGACAATGCGGTTGAGCCGTCCGGCATCGGATATTCGCCATCAATAATGTCTTTTATGCCCGGCACAAATGCTTTTGTATCCCCAAAAGCGAGCCACGAGAGCATATTTGGGAAAGCAATTTTGGCAAAAACAGGCTGTTCCTGATTATCAACCCTTTTTGCAGGATTAATGATACCGAAACCGATGAGGTATGTTCCTCCGTCTCTGTTTCCTTCATAAAGTCCCTCCATCGCTGCAAGTTTCATAGGCTGATAGACAGCAACCTTTTTGGCAGCACTATCGCCTGTGATAAACGACAGGACAATGCCAAGTACGCCTACTATTGCGGCAATTTTTATGCTTCTGAACGAAAACTCCTTCTCCCTTCCTTTGAGGAGAAAATAGGAACAAATCCCTATCACAAACGCTGCTCCAAGCATCCACGAGGAGATCACTGTATGGAAAAATTTGTTAACCGCAACAGGTGAAAATGCTACTTCCCAGAAGTTAGTCAGTTCGTTACGCATGGTGTCAGGATTGAAATCCATACCTGCGGGGAACTGCATCCAGGCGTTAGCTACCAAAATCCACCACGCCGACATAGTGGCACCGCCCACAGCCAGACACGTAGAGGCAAGGTGAAAGCCCTTGCTGAACTTGTTCCAGCCAAAAAACATTACTCCAATAAAAGTTGCTTCAAGGAAAAACGCCACTATGCCCTCAATAGCAAGCGGGGCACCGAAAATGTCGCCAACGAAGTAACTGTAATTGGACCAGTTTGTACCAAACTCAAACTCAAGTATTATACCTGTAGCCACACCAATGGCAAAATTAATACCAAAGAGTTTCATCCAGAATTTCGTTAGGGTTTTCCATTTTTCATCGCCCTTTTTGTAGTAGATTGCTTCGTAAATACATACAATCAGTCCAAGTCCAAGCGTAAGTGGAACGAAAATCCAGTGAAACATTGCCGTTAGAGCAAATTGTGCTCTTGACCAATCAATTAATGATAAATCCATACTTTTTTGATTTTAAATGTTAGTATTTAGTTAGATATTAAATTTTGTGACACTATATATATGAAATATTCATTCTGTCAATTGTTTTGCTACATATTCTGCTTTTCCTTTCTCGTTATCGGCAACACCGTTTAGGAAATTGGGAAAGAAAAAAATTTTCAGAACGGCAAACATAACAAAAAGTTTGATTAAGACCAATATCCAAAGAGTTTTGCCCCACGTCATATTCTTAATTCCTTCGATGTACATTTTAAAAAATGCAGATATGCCTTTTGCTTCGTTCATCCTGTGTTTAATGATTGGTTTTCCTACAACTTCAAAGGTACAAAAATTTTTGTAAAGGTAAAACTTAATTATTGCTAATAATTACATATTTTAATCAAATAATTACACATTTTTGCATCAACGCAAATTAATTGTCGAAATGGGCTGTTTTGCCTGTTAATTCTGTGTTATGTGCTTTGTGTGTTTTGGAGCGAATAATATTTGCCTCTATCCATCGTTCTAACGGCTTGGAAATCCACGGATAACGGGCAAACTTCAAAAAACAAATGACAAATTGTCAGTTGAAAAATTATTATTAACTTTGGCATTCAATTTGCTTTGATATGAAAATCAGTAAAGGAAATAAATAAAGATGTTAAAACATTCGGAACAGTTAAAGAAAATAATGCAACTTAGTTGGGAAGAAGCAGGGCGTTTGAAACAGAAATATGTTACCCCCGAACATTTCCTGCTTTCGATGTTGCGCTTGCCAGATTGCAATGCGATGAAAGTACTTTCAACGTTTTCTTTTGATAATCAGGCTTTTAAGCAGTCCATAGAGGAAAATTTATCAAAGACTTCAGAAGAGTATGTATCCCCGATAGTGATGCAGGAAAATGCAGAAAATATTCTCCGTATTGCACACCTTGAGGCTCGTAATATGCACAGTAACAGTGTAGATACGGAGCATTTGCTCTTGGCAATTCTCAAAGATAACACCATTGCAGGAACACAACTTTTAAACAGCAACAGGGTTGATTATTCTTCTGTAAAAGAGGAAATTACGCACAAAAAAGAGGTTACTGCCAACGGGCAGAGCAATTTTGAAGCAGACGAGGATGATGAGGATAAACCCAACGGTGACAACAGAAAGACAAAATCGAAATCAAGTGAAAGAAAATCAAACAGCGACACACCTGCACTTGACAATTTTGGCAAGGATTTGACGCGCGATGCCGCTGAAGGCAAACTTGATTTGATTGTCGGCAGAGATATTGAGATTGAGCGGGTTGTTCAGATTTTAAGCAGGAGAAAAAAGAACAATCCTGTATTAATCGGCGAACCGGGGGTGGGAAAAACCGCCATTGTGGAAGGACTTGCCCTAAGAATTTACCAAAGGAAAGTTTCCCGCGTGCTTTTCGACAAACGGGTTATAGCCTTGGATATGGCATCGCTCGTGGCAGGCACAAAATATCGCGGACAGTTTGAGGAGAGAATTCAGGCTGTTATGAGAGAGATTGAAAGAAACAGGAATATCATTCTTTTTATTGATGAAATTCATACTATTGTAGGTGCTGGAAGTGCCTCAGGGTCGCTTGATGCGGCAAATATTCTCAAACCTGCTCTTTCACGCGGGGAACTGCAATGTATAGGTGCCACAACCCTCAAGGAATATAGGGAAAGCATTGAAAAAGACGGTGCTCTGGAACGCCGCTTTCAGAAAATTGTTGTTGAGCCGACCACTGAGCAGGAAACAATTACAATCCTCGAAAACATAAAAAACCGCTATGAAGACCATCATCAAGTGATTTATCCATTTGAAGTTATTCAGGCGTGTGTCAAAATGACAGGTCAATACATTACCGACAGATGTTTTCCTGACAAGGCTATAGATGCTATGGACGAAGTCGGTGCCAGAATCAGAATTACAAACATCAAGGCACCCGAAAACGTTGAGGCTCTTGAAAATGAAATAAATGCCCTCGAGGAGCAAAAAAGCGAGGCTGCCAAAGAGCAGGATTTTGAAAATGCGGCATCTTTGAGAGACACAATAGCAGGGCTGAATATCAAGCTGGAACATGAAAAAAATGAGTGGAAAAAAAATGACAGCTCCAACAAAATAGAGGTTACCCTTGACAATGTGGCACAGACCGTTTCGATGATGTCGGGCGTACCGATGAAACGGCTTGAACAGTCTGAAAACGAACGACTTATGAATATGGGCAATGCTCTTGGAAATCAGGTTATCGGACAAAACAAGGCGGTGGATAGTGTTGTCAAAGCAATTCGCCGCAACAGTGTAGGGCTGAAAGACCCAAATCACCCTATCGGTTCGTTTATCTTTTTAGGACCGACAGGTGTTGGCAAAACGCTGTTAGCCAAAAAATTAGCCGAATATGTTTTTGGAAGCGAGGATGCCATTATCCGAGTTGATATGAGCGAATTTATGGAGAAGTTCAGTGTTTCCCGCCTGATTGGTGCTCCTCCTGGCTATGTGGGCTACGAAGAGGGTGGACAACTGACTGAAAAGGTTCGCCGCAAGCCTTATGCAATCATTCTTTTGGACGAAATAGAAAAGGCACATTCGGATGTATTTAATATTCTGCTACAGGTGATGGACGAAGGACGTTTAACCGACAGTCTGGGACGCAGAATTGACTTTAAAAATACGATTTTGATAATGACTTCCAACGTTGGTACGCGGCAATTGAAAGACTTTGGGCGTGGCATAGGCTTTGCCTTGCCAAACGAAAAAAGCAACAACGAATATGCTAACAGTGTGATTAAAAAGGCTCTGTCAAAAACATTTTCGCCCGAATTTTTGAACCGAATTGACGATATTGTTATGTTTGAGCAACTTGACAGAGAGGTACTTTACAAAATCATTGATATTGAACTGAAAGAGTTGTCAAAGCGAATAAATTCACTTGGAATGACGCTCGAATTGACCGAAAAGGCGAAAAATTTTCTCTTTGAAAAAGGCTACGACATACAGTACGGCGCAAGACCACTCAAAAGGGCAATTCAGAACTACGTAGAAGACACCATTTCGGAGGGAATGCTTTCAGGCAAAATCAAAGAGAATCAAATCATTACCCTTGATTTAAACGAAGCAAAAGATGGACTGACTTTTCAATCTGGAAATTGAGAATTGGGAACTGTTTGTTCGCAAATTGCGGGAGGTTTTACAAATAGTTTATACTTTCTCCATTTCGTCTACAATCTTTATTGTTTCCACGCTGACAGTGCAAATCCGTTTCAGCAGGTCAATGACTTGTTCCTTGTAATCGGCAAAGCGGTAAGTATTGAACTTCTCGGCACAATGGTAGAGTCTTTTGGTTTACTTTCCTTGTACTGGTCGAGAATCCATTCTAATGCGTCGCGACTGCCGAGTTGGTGATTCCCTCTTAATCGTCAAAAGTGAGGATGAAAAATTATT
>JAITNR010000028.1 GCA_031290375.1 Prevotellaceae bacterium
AAAGTTCGCGACAACCAGGAATTGGAAAGATTGGAATCATCCGAAATATCTACCATTGAATTGATTACCAATCCCGGCGCTAAGTATGACGCCGAAGGACGCGCCGTTTTGCTCATCAAAACAAAGAGTCAGATGGACGGATTTTCTGCTCAAGTTACAGAACGAATCCGAGCGGGTAAATATTTGGGCGACAACGAAAATATCAGCATTTCCTATACAAAAGACAAACTGAACTTATTTGCTACGTATTTCCATAATTACAACAAAACGGAAACATCTGAAGATCATCACAACCTGCTAAAGACCACAAACGATTTGTGGCAGTACGACGTATTTATGCCCGGTTATCGTCATTCTAATTATTCTCAGCAAGTTTCCGCCGGTTTTGATTATTCGCTAAATGACAAACACGCAATCGGTGGACAGTATCAATTCTATACATTAAAACGTAAAATTACTTCACGAGACAGCTCTACAACGTTCTTAAACGATAATTTGTACGAAGAAACGCTTATGAAATCATTGATACGGGAAAGCCCCACTCAGCATTTGGTTAACGCATTTTACAACGGCGAATTCAGCGACTGCTACTCGTTTCACTTTGATTTTGATTACCTGAAAAATCACGAATACAGAGAACAATATTCGGACGAATTTTCTACTTTGGAACCTCGCACTGTCAATACCTTTAGTCAGACCGATTATGACTTGTATGCCGGAAAATTAACCAACAGTTATCAATCGACTATCGGATTGGTTGAATTTGGCGGCGAGTATAATAATATTGCCGGAAATGGCTTTGTGTGGAATCCGGAAGGTTATACCGATAATAACGAATTTACAAATAAAGAACAAAAAGCGGCGGCATTTGTCAGTTACGCTCATAAATTTGCAGATATAAATGTTTCTGCCGGATTAAGGTATGAATTTACATCCGAGCAGTTTACGGACAGTACTGAAACGATAATCATTGACCGGAAATACAGCGATTTGTATCCCAATATTTCCATTTCGCGGAAAATAAAAAACGTGGATTTGAGTTTGGCATTCAACAAACGCACCCAACGACCCAGTTTCACGCAATTAAATGGGAATACGCTATATGTCAACCGCTTTATTTTTCAGAAGGGGAATCCTTATTTGAAAAAAATGGATATTTATGATGTGAATTTTCAAACCGTCTTCAAACCGTTTTATTTGAACATAGCTTATATGTACGGAAAAAATCAGATTCTTCTTTTCGTTAAGGAGCAAGAAAATAATGCAAATGCAATTTTGTACACGTATGCCAATTTTCCAAAGTACCAAGATTTGAATGCTACGCTCAATTGGAATACCAAAATTGCATTTTGGCAGCCGAATTATACGGTGGGAGTAAGTAAACCCTTCTTTTCCGCATACTACGATGGGCAACAGATATTATATAACCGGGCTAATTATTTTTTCAGGGTATATAACGATTTTACACTGCCTCTTGGGTTGGTGTTATCGTGCAATTTCCGTTATCAGAGCGACCGTCAGGATGCTTTTTTTGAAACAAAGGGCTATCAACGTATTGACTTGGGACTTCGTAAATCATTTTTTGACAACGCCCTGCGTCTGAATTTGATGGTTTATGATATTTTCGATTGGGTAAAAGAAAATAATAGTATGCAACTAAATAATTTCCGTTGGAATGCCGATAAAAAATATGAAACCCGCTATGCCAATCTGTCCATCACATACCTGTTCAATAATTACAAGAAAAAATACCGTGGCGGCAGCGCAGCGCAAGACGACATAAACCGGTTTTAACTTACATTTACGATGTCACTCAACGAAAACGAAGTATATATCTTCAACCCGGATTACGTGATGCGGAACGATTCATGCCGGGTTGTACTATACTCCGGTTTGAGCCGCAATGGCTTGAGCGTCCGGAATTGGGAGAGTTTTTTACATCCCCTGCATGCAAAAATATTCAGCTTTTTCACTTTCAATAGAACATTGAATGTTACTATTTCGCTATTGGGTCAGTATTTTCAAAGAGATAAACAGGCCATAAAGAAAATCATTTCCCCTTTTATTGAGAATCCCCTGTCGGTTTATACAAAATACAAAGAAGACAAAGTTCGGATTCCCAAAAATGTGATTGTAAACCGGAATCAAATCGACGGAGAAATCACTTTCTTAAACTTACAGCCCGATATTTTTGATTGTCAGACCATTGATTTAAGCGCTCGGCGCATGTACACCGGTCCACAATTGCTTACTTTCATGCTGAATAATACCTGTGCTTCCAACTGTATTTATTGTTATGCGGATACGAAAACAAAGATAAAAAAAAGATTACCTACTTCCCGTATGATGGAATTGATTGAAGAAGCAAAGGCAATGCAGGTGCGTGTAGTCAATCTGATGGGAGGGGAAGTATTCCTTCATCCCGACTGGCCGGTTATATTGAAAAAATTGATGGACTTAAACCTGTCTCCCGAATATCTTTCAACCAAATACCCCATAGACAACGAAATAATAAATTCAATCAGAGAAACCGGTTTCGCAAATCCTTTACAAATTTCTTTAGATGCCTGCTCATCCGTCCTGTTAGCGGAAACATTATCTGTAAAAGATGATTATTTGCCCAAATTTATAGCAGGCATAAAATTATTGGACGACAGTGGATTGAAATACCGGATAACATCAGTACTGACAACATATAACACGCAGAATGATGTTTTTAAACTTCTTTTTCGTTTTATATCCGGACTGAAAAACATAAGCGACTGGCGGATAACGCCGGCTGTAAATTCCAATTGGATAGCATATAATCAATTCCAAAAATTCAAACCG
>JAITNR010000040.1 GCA_031290375.1 Prevotellaceae bacterium
CTTATGTGTGTGCCGCTGACTTTTATGGACAATTGGAACAGAAATGAGTTTGAAGTTGTAGATTATTCACAACGAACTGCATTTGATGAAGAAAAGAATAACTGGCTAAAAGAATTGCACGAACAGGATATTAAAAAGATAGAAAAGCAATTATTATTAAATCCAAATGATTTAAAATATCAATACTATAAAAAACGGGGTTATAGTGACACGGGTTTTATGTGGCGACCTGCCCGCGTATATTATAAAAACGAAAAGAAAGGTTTAATAAGGTGGATGACAGGTTTTATTGTAAAAAACAAAGCCGATAAAATCCTATACATTGCACCCAAATCACCCCCCAAATTGAAAAACGACAATCCGCTTTTGGACAATAAAATTTATTTTTACACCTCTCCATTTGTGCCTGCATGTATTTGTATCGGTCAGACAAAGGGCGATATAGAAAAGCGTATCAAACAGGAGTTCAAAAACACGCCCGAAAAACCGTACAAAATTCTACACAGCGACTTGGCACAAAAATCCAACGGAGAATGGTTTAAAGATAAGGATTTTCATAAATTCCTTAATGCAAATGGTTATGCCAACGAAACAGGCAAACACAGCAAAAACAACGAATGGTTTAAAATTGATATAAAAACGGCATTGAAATTATTTAAGGAGTACAAAAAAATGAAACTGTAACCCGATTTTAATGTTATGTCAAATTTTATCAACAAATTTATCAATTTTTTTGCTGAGACCTAAAATTGAAAAAAAAGATTTATTCTTTATGGCTGCTAAAACTGTCCTTGATAAAAGCAAAAACAGTTTTTCCCACTGAGAAAGCAATCGGTATCCAGAAAATTTGTCTTATCACAGGCTTTGCTATGAATGTGGCAATGCTCAACGACGTAGCAATTTTCTCCCTGTAACTGATGAAATATTGCCGTTTTTCTTTACGAAGTTTAAGCAATGCTGCCTTTTCCCGTTTCAAATCTTGGAGCGAAAAAACTGACCTGTCGATTTTGCTGATGTTATTTGGACTGTTCGTTTTCATTTTCGTAATCTTTGTTATTCTGTTGAAAAAGAATTGAATACACTTTTTTTACAAAGAAATTTAGAAATAATTTTTCGCTAAAAATTACTGCTAAAAATGCCAGAAGCAAAAACAGCACTATCATTATAATAACAGCAACAAGGGACGAACCGATTATGCTTTTGCACAAATCAAACAGCATAATCGAAAAATATGCCACCGCCACCAAAAACAGCACAACCGAAATTATTATACCGATTATGAAGGACAGCAGTTTGGAAGTTTTCTCCAAAACATTGAGTTTAAAAAGTTTTTTTTCAACTTCAATGCAGTCCCTTATTTCCCGAACAAGAGACAAGTCGTCTATTGAATTTTGACTCATTTCAACTGTTAATAATTTTTTTAAACCGTTTCTGCTCCAGGCGTATCCTTTCCGGTCATACTGTTTTTCAAATCGGACTTCAAGTCGTTGATTTTGGAGCGAAGTTCTTCGTATTGTGCCTCACCCAAGCCCGATTTTACACCTTCTTTAACCTTGTCGGAAATAAATTTCCTTGTTTCTTCTCCGTTTTTTGGGGCAAGCAACAATGCGGTAAAACCTCCTGCCACAACGCCTCCCAAGAATGCCAATAACGTGTTTTTGTTCATAATTTTTAATTTTAAATGTTATATATTTTATTTTTCAAAGATAGTAAAAAAAAAGCAAAAAAGCAAGGGGATATACTTTTGTCCCCATTCATTATTCACTATAAAAAATATTCTTATAAAAGTTAATAATGTTAAAATTAACATTATTTATAACTCATATTGATTTTAACTGTAAAAAATATAGTAATTTTGCATCAGATTTGACAAATGGGGAAAACTTTTACATGATATGTGAACAGACAAATATAAAATAACTAATTTTTTAACAAAAATAATAATAAACAAAATTTTTAACAAAAATGAACAAGAAAAAATTAATTTTAATTGCAGGTGCTATAGCCTTATGCGTAACAACAAGTTTTGTCACTGTAATGATTTACAAAATTACCGACAAAGACAAATTTAACTCGGAAACAGTGGCAAATCCACCTGCAAAGTTTGCGTCAATGACCGGTACGGAAATTGGACAGACCGACTTTACCACTGCAGCCGAAAGGACAGTTCATAGCGTTGTACACGTTAAGACCATGTACAAGATTAGAAATCAGTATCAGGGTTTTAGTGACCCGTTTTTTGAGCATTTTTTTGGCGTTCCCAGAAGGCAGCAGCGTGAGATGCCCGAACAGGAGTCAAGCGCGGCAGGCTCAGGAGTGATAATCTCAGCAGACGGATACATCGTTACCAACAATCATGTTGTGGAAAATGCCTTCGAAATTGAGGTTACGCTCAATGATAAACGCACTTTTACCGCAAAGGTAATAGGCACTGACCCAAGTACCGATATTGCTCTGTTGAAGATTGACGCAGACGGACTTGCCCCGATAACTTTCGGCAATTCCGACAATCTTAAAGTGGGACAATGGGTGCTTGCTGTTGGCAATCCGTTCAATCTTACTTCGACCGTTACGGCAGGCATCGTAAGTGCCAAGGCTCGCAGTATCAATATTTTGAGTGTAGATATGAAAATTGAGTCATTTATTCAGACAGATGCGGCTATAAATCCCGGAAATTCGGGAGGTGCTTTGGTGAATACTGCGGGAGAGCTGGTCGGAATTAACACCGCAATTGCCTCACAAACAGGTTCTTATGCAGGTTACGCATTTGCCGTTCCTACTACCATTGTGAGTAAGGTAGTAACCGATTTAAAAGAATACGGCGTAGTGCAAAGGGCTGTGCTTGGCAGTCAGATAACTGATATTGACGACAAACTTGCAAAAGAAAAGGATTTGAAAACACTCAATGGGGCGTACGTTGCAGGGTTTACTCAAAACAGTGCAGCAAAAGACGCGGGCTTAAAAGAGGGTGATGTGATTACGGCTATTGATGAGGTGGCTGTCAAATCGGTGGCTGAATTGCAGGAGCAGATAAGCCGTTATCGTCCGGGAGACAATATCAAACTTACTGTATTGCGTAAGGACAAAGAGCAGATTTTTACCATTAAACTCAAAAATATGAGCGGAAACACAGGAATTGTTAAAAATGCAGATCTATCGGTATTAGGGGCTGAATTTCAACAGGTTACTCCGCAATTAAAAAGACGTTTTAACCTTGAAGACGGAATGCTAACAAGTAAGGTTACCAGAAACGGTGCTTTTGCAAAGGCGGGTATCGAAGCAGGCTTTATAGTGCTGAAAATCAACCGTCAAACCATTCGCTCGCAGGAAGATATCGCAAATATCTACAACAGTGCCATCAATAGCAGCGAAGAAGACGATAAAGTACTGTTAGTATCAGGCATTTATCAAAACGGAAAAGTGATGCACTACATAGTAAATTTAAAGTAGAGTTACACAGTTGTAAAAAAATTCAATACCTTTTTACCCTCTCAAAATTTCAATAAACCTCTCAAAAAGATAAACACTGTCCTGCGGACCGGGCGCAGATTCGGGGTGGTATTGTACGGCAAAAAGTTTGTCCTCTTTGCATTCAATACCCTCCACTGTGTTGTCCAACAGGTTAATTTGAGTAATTTCCAACCCTGTATCCCTCAGAGAATCAGAGTTTATGGCGTAACTGTGATTTTGGCTTGTAATTCTGATTTTACCGCTTTGGAGGTCTTTAACAGGGTGATTGCCGCCGCGATGTCCGAACTTCATCTTGTAGGAACTTGCCTTGTATGCTAAGGCTATCATTTGCAGACCGAGGCAGATACCAAAAATAGGTATTTTCCCTCGCAATTGCCTGATGGTTTCTATTACAGGTTGGACATCTGCGGGGTCACCCGGTCCGTTGGACAGAAACAGTCCATCGGGTTTGAACGCCATAATTTCATCCGCTGTTGTGTTGTACGGCACTATTGTTACATTACAACCATTGCGATTTAATTCTCTGATAATATTGTACTTAATACCACAATCAATAGCCACAATGTCGAATATGTGGTTTGCTGTTCGGCTAAACCAACGTTTTTTGCAACTCACCCTTGACACCATATCGGTTGGCATCTTATAATTTTTTAGAATTTCAAGTGCTTGATTTTTAGGTGTTTCATGTGAAGTGATAAGAACCTTTTGACTGCCCTCTATGCGTATGATTCGCGTAATTTTGCGAGTATCCACGCCACTGATTGCAGGAATGTTGTGCTCTTCAAGCACTTCACTGAGTGTTCTGGTATAGCGGAAATTGCTCGGTATATCGTTGTATTCTCGTACTATCATTCCTCCAAGCAAGGGAAATTTTGTTTCGTAATCCTCGTCCGTTATGCCATAGTTGCCGATGAGAGGGTAAGTCATTACAACCATTTGGTCGGTGTAGGAGGGGTCAGACAAAATCTCCTGATAGCCAACCATTGAGGTATTGAACACCAATTCGTTAATAGCATCACGGTCTGCTCCAAAGCCGTAGCCATAGAACTCCTGTCCGTTTTCAAGAACAATTTTTTTGTTAAAAGGCTTCATATATTGTTAATTTCCTGTATTTTTTATTAGATTAAAAAAAAAGAGCAACCAATTAAAAACAGCTACTCTTTTAAGTCAAACGATGAGAAAAAATCTTCTTGTAATGCGTGGCTTTTCCTGCAAAACAAACTGATACATAGACTTTTATCCGTTGTACTAATCATAAAATATATTTTCTACAAAGTTAATATTTTTTTTTAACAATTTTGTAAAAAAAAAATTTAGCCAATTGATGATTAATTTTCGTAGCACCTCGAAAAAATTATTAACCGATATTTTATGACAAAAAATAACCCAAAATAACTCCAAAAACGACCCCAAAAGACAATAAAATCGGATAAAATAAATAAAAATTACAAATTATAATTTATTGTATGTATATAAATGATTTAGTCTGAATATATATAATATTTTATGTTTTTTTTTGTAAAAAAAATAGTAAATAATTTTGTAAATTAAAAAAAAAGTATTACCTTTGCATTGGTACTGAAATGCCGCAATCGTTTTCCGTTTTGGAACTCTTCGGCAGTAATACTCAGGGGATGAGACTTCCACAAATGCCTACAGAGCAACGAGAAACACTGACAGGTACGTCCGACTTTATAAGCGTAAAAACAAATCATGCAGCAGGGTTGTCTGTTTTTAACACAACAACCAAATGCTGGGAAATATGGAATGGAGAAGTTTG
>JAITNR010000056.1 GCA_031290375.1 Prevotellaceae bacterium
AAAAACACCGAAGTTTAGTGCCTTATCAATTACTCGAAAATTAAAAAGTGTAGTGGCTCGCTGTTTTGGTAAGCCATTGAGTAATAGTACTTTGTGATTTTTGACCGTCGAAGTCAGGAAAAATACTATCATTGCGGGCTATGACCTATAATGACGGGTATTTGAAAATAATTTGGGTATTAGATACGATATTCAATATTTTGTGAAATTTTCAATTAAAAAAGAGATTGTATTCTCATACAATCTCTTTTCGTCAATTTTTTTAATAATAATAAAAATACCTATTGAAATAGTGCAGAAAATGCTGCATCATTGATGAATGCTGCAAATTCAGGATCATTCAAAAATTTAGTCTTATATGAATTATCTGTATTTAAAGTATTTGTAGCTGCCTTAATAAGCTCTTTTGTATCATTAGTCCGAGCAGCAACAATTGATTGCAGATAGTAGGTTTTAGCATCAGGTGTTTGAATATTTTCAAGCACATTTCTTGCTCCACTGTAATCCTTGTTAAGAATTTTTGCCAAAGCAGCGTTATTAGTATTGGAATTACCATAGAGACTGACAGCTTTTTTATAATCGCCCTTAGCAATAGCAACCGCTCCATTGGTAAGGTTAAGTTCATTGCCTACGCCACCAGCATTACCAAGGTAAGTTTCTGCATCTTTTACATTGCCTTGAGCAAGTAAAACAGAGCCTTTATTGAAGTTTGCCACTGCATTATTCTTGTCAATTTCCAATGCTTTAGTGAAGTTGCGATTTGCGGCATCAATATTACCTAATTGATATTCAATTACTCCCAAATTATTATAACCTCTTGGATCATTCGGAAAATATTGGATAACCTTTTGATAAACTCTCTTTTTATATTCGAAATTAGGATTGACAGTTGCAGCATAAAGCATCTCTTCAACGCTTAGCTGTGCCGGATCTTTAGCAAGAAGTTCTGCTATCTGTTCATCTGATTTTCCAACTATTTCTTTAGTTAAAGTAAGTTTGGAACGACGAAGTTTCGGTAAAATACTTTCCTTAATTTCAGTATAGGCAGATGAGAGGTTTTTTATCTCCTTTTCTCTCTGTTCAGGGTCGGAATACATTGATAAAACATTGAGAATAACTGCTTTATCTTGAATATTTGAACTTTCCATCAAAGTTTTGAAACCTTCCCAATCCTGTGCTGTAAAATTGGCTGAAATATCAAGTTGAGTTTTGAGTTTTTTTATCTGAGCATCAACATATTTTTTTGTTGAATTTTCACGTGCTCCGGCAAGTTTTTCATTTAGTTCTATACCACCGTCAGGTGAAGCGTAGGAAGAAATATTCAACTCTTTAATAACAATATTAGAATCTATTTTAGCGTTCTTAATATTGTTAGTCAAGTTGACAAGATTTTTCATCTCAGAATTTCTGATGTCTGATTGTTGAATCAAAAATTTGATTTCTGCCTGTTCTTTCTGCTCAATCGTCTTTTGAAATTGGTCAGGGATAATCTTTGAACCAATTTCGGAAGGATTATTATAAAGCAGGTTTGCAGTGGTAATAAGACCATCTGCCACCTTCACAGGCTCAAAAGTAATTGACTTCTTTTTGATTTGAGCCGTTGCTTCCATATATAACTCCGACTGATCAAATTGCGGATCATAATCAAATACCGCTGTCTGTTCATACTTTCCACCTTGTTTAAAGTTAATGGTTTTGTTGTTTCCCTTAACTTTTTCACCTTGAAAAACTTTCGGTTCGCCACGCAGGGTAGCACCGGTAGTTTTCGATTTTAATACGGGAACTACAGTAAGTACCATATTTTTATTGAAATACTTAGCTGGGAATGTACCTTCTACATTAACCGTTATTTTCCCGCCTTTGAGTTCCATCGGATTTGGGTCTGCCTTTAAATCTCCAAGAAACTCTTTTGGAATTTTACACCCTAAAACCACAAACATAATAAGCAGCATGGTTACAATTACACTTTTGTTCTTCATTTGTCTATTTATTTAATTTATATTTATTTATTCTACGAATGCAAAATTAATCATTTTTTATTTAATTATTATCAATTGTTTTTTATTTATATAAAAAATAGTGATGATAATAGGCTGTTTATAATTGTTGATAACTTTTAACTCATTAATTTTCAATATTTTACAAGAGAAGTTATTAACATAAATTACTTATAACTTTTTAATAATTTAATTAAATTCGATGATAAAATCTTATGCTCAATTTCTTAAAAAGTTATTAACAGGTTATTAAGTACAGTTATTAACAATTAAAATGCTATTATCTTACCAAAATAATTGGCATTGCTATTCAAATCTTTGATTGCAAAAATATAAAACATACCTGAGCTAAATTTAACCTGTATGATTACCTCTTCATTATTGAAATTTTGATTTGCAATCAATTTACCATTAACATCATATATATTAACAATATAATTACCAGAATCCAAATTTGCCTTCCAAATGTTATCACCATAATAGACGATTTCAATTTTCCCTTTAGTAATATTGGAATTTGATAAAGTGTTGCAATTAAAATTAAAATTTATCAAATCACCATTTTTAGTGATCCCTTCAATACGTTTATTCCATTGTGTTCCATTATTTGAGACAAGATCGTGTGTTGTATATTGATTATTACTTCCTGGAAAGGCATCACTGGCTAAAGAGCCGCTTGATGAACTTCCACCTGCTGCTCTAATTAAATTAACTCTGAGTATACTGCTGGTATTAACCAAATTTGCTTCCCATGCAGAGGTAGAGTAGTTAATTCGCCATATAAGCATACCGTTATTTGGCAAATAATAATCAAAAGAGGTTTTTTGTCGATTTTCCAACATATAAAACTCAGCAGGACTTGGATTTTTGCCACTAAGGTTATGGTTACCATTTTGAGTAACCAAAAAAGCATTTCCATTTTCAGAAAAAAGTGGATTTAGAGTATTATCACCGCAATTTGTAAGCAAAGTAGGAGTAAGCCAACCAACAAAAAACTTTTCGTATGCGGAGTAGAAACATGGTACATCACCGTCGTGATCCGGTCCATTATAGCAACCTCCATCCATAATATCCCAAAAGCCAAGAGTAGAGTTGCCTGTTGATGTATTGTACATATCAGGCAAACCAAGTACGTGGCTAAATTCATGTGAAAATGTGCCGATACCGTCCATTTTATTGCCTGAAGTGCCTTTAAGTTCCGACCCGCAGGCATAATCATATATTTTTACGCCGTTAAATGTAGTATTGGGACCATCAACATAAAAACGATGGGGCCAGATAGTATTTGAGGGAGCACCACTTGCTTCACTGTACCCTGCATAAAAAACAAAGACATTATCCACCTTACCGTTACCATCGGTGTCATACTGACTGAAATTCACGCCGTTATCACTGGCCAGTTTGCAGGCATCTTTAATCATTTGTTCGGGGCGCAAATCGTTTCCTTGAGAATCATTGCCTCCGTAATAAGTCATATTATTGGGCAAAGTATAAGGACCATAAACATCAAAAGCAGGTTGAAAAATAGAGTCGGAGCAGGCAATAAAGTAATCCCTTGCCGAACCTATTGCATTATTATCGCTGTATCCCTGTTGATTTAATAGATTATAGAATTTCTGATTGGCATCTGGGGTAACAAATGCCTTATCCGAAAAATTAACCAAAATAGCTATACCCTTTTCTCCTATACTGTTGATACTCGAAGGTGCTTTGCTGGCGTTTACTTTTTGCATTCTCGCATTTGATTTTTCTATGGAAACATTTTGTGCAATATTTCTAAAATCAATCTTTTTTAAGATACTTTTTACAAAAATATTCTCATTTTTCGAGCGGTTTTCCGGTTTGTGATAGATAAATTCAGATGCGGAAATTTTTCCACTTTTATTCATAAGTCCGTAGTTGTAATAACCTGTTGTATTTTTTACTATCAATAATCCGTCTTCCGAAGTATTATAATGAAAATGTTCGTCTCCATTGAGATACATTACAAATTCAGTGCCGTCCGGCTGAATAACAGTTATTGGTGTTGGTTTTGCGGGTATCGCGTAGGTTGTCATACCCAATCCAATAAAAATCACTATTAACAATGCTTTTTTCATATACTTTACTTTTTAGTTATTTTTTTTAAAAATCTGTTTTCACACTTTGTACGCTTCTCTTTATTGTTGGCAATACGCCTTGAAGGTATATAATTGCCGTTATTATCGAGAGTTGCATAACACAGATAACCTTCTTTGTTTTCCACTATTACATAACCGTCAAGCGTTGTGGAATAGTGTTTCGATTCATCTCCATACAAACGAATTACGAGAGTATCGCCATTTGGTTGTACATATTCGATTGGATACGGCACAGCCGGCACTCTGGCGGGATGTGTTTGTGCTACCAGAGCAAAAGATACTACTATAAGAGCAAATATCGTACCAAATACTTTGTATCTCATATCTTTCAGACTAAATATCTGCCACAAAGTTACAAAAAATTATTTTGAAAAAAAAATATTTTAAGATTAATCCCATTGTAGATTTAATGCGATACCAAAGTGATATTAAAAATGAACTGTATAAAAATTAATGAATATCGTATATTTGAATGCGAATCACGGATTAAAAAATGCTGTTCGTAAAACAAAAAAAAATGAAAAATGCTGACTTTGCGTGATAATTGCATTTATGTCCGTAGAACAAAATGTTAATAACCGTAAGTGAAACTTACGGCTGAAGGCTACCAAATACCTCAACCCGTATGGGTTGAATTAATATCAATTGTTCAACCCTACGGGTTGAGGTGTGGAATATTGCATTTTCCCACAGGTTTCTCCTGCGATTATTCACATAACGCCCTATCGGGATAAATAAACACTGTTCAACTCGTGATTCGCATTTAACCTAAAAAGCAACAAAAGTGCCGTCATTGTTCATTATTCAGACTTCCCTTGTCGTCACTGCGGGCTACGACCAGCAACTGCAATGACGGGTATTTATAGATGATTTAGGTATTAGATACGACATTCATTAAATTTTTTATCCAAATATCTCTGCCTGAAAATAAAAAAAGAGACTGACTTTTGGGACAGCCTCTTACTATTGTCGTTTGTGTACTATGAAATATTTTTTTCAAAATCTTCGAGTTTTGCGGGATTTTTCAGTGCTTTGATTATTAAGAATATACCCCAAATAATTAGTGGCAAACTGAGTAGCTGTCCCATATTGAGGGGCATATTTGCTTCAAACGGTTCTTGCAGGTTTTTTATAAATTCGAGTAAAAACCGTATGCCGAAAATGCAGATAAGAAATACTCCAAATATCAGTCCTTTACGGCGATAAACTTTTGCTTTCCAATACATTATCCAGGTAATGGCGAATGTCATAAGGCAGTATAGTATTTCATAGATTTGCGTAGGATGTTTTGGCTCTGTTTGCCCGTCACGGACAAAGATAAAGCCCCATGGGAGTGTGGTGGTGCCACCGTAGATTTCAGAGTTCATAAGGTTGCCCAGACGAATTAATGCTCCACCGATTGCTACGCCTATCACAAGCCTGTCCATAACATAAAGGTAACTTTTGTGTGTTACATGTTTTGTGTAAAACCACATTCCGATGAGCAGTCCTATAGCTCCGCCGTGCGAAGCCAAGCCGCCTTCCCATATTTTGAGCATTTCGAATGGGTGTTTGTAGAAGTAGAAAAAGTCGCCGTCTGCACCATAAAAGAGGCAGTGCCCAAGCCTTGCTCCGATGATAAGACTGATAGCACCGTAAAGGAACATTTTATCCGACCAGTTTTCAGGACGCTTTTCGTATTTGAAAATTTTTGTTACCACCCAAAAAGCAGAGAGGATAGCCAATGCCCATAGAAGTCCGTACCAACGCAAATGCACAGGACCGAAAGAGAAAATTTCAGGGGAAACATTCCATGTGATATAGTTCAACATCTGTATTATTTTAATTAAATTTTGAAAAAAAATTATGCTTTTCTTACAATTGCAATCGGTGTTTGCTGCGATGCCTGTCCGAGCGGATTGTCTTTAAAAAGTGCCTTGAGAAACTTGTTGTCAAAACTTTTACTTGATTTACCGAGAATATCTACGTTCAAATCATTGGCATCGAGTACAATAAACTCATTGTCAAGTTTTTCCTTCATTTCACGCGCTACCTTATTTGGCTCTTTCGGAGCCATTTTGGCGTATTTGTTGTAGGGTGGCAGTGTGTAATCGCAGGGTCCATCAATGGCGTACGCTTTTTTGCCGCAAATCTTGTAGAACATGCCCCTGACACCAAACGGCTTTGTAATGGCAGCAGCTACGCAGCCAAGTAATATTCGGGGTATTCCCACATCTTCAAGTGCCAACTGCATCGTATAGGGACTGCCCAAACCAATGCCGTGCGGTGATTTATAGACGAATTTCACTAAGAACTTCGCCAGCCAGCTCGGATTGATTTCGGAAATTGGAAATGAACGCCCCTGAGTAATTGCCACTATTTTTTCACTACAGAAAACTATGTCGTTCTTTTGACGAATTTCTTTTGTATATTTATCAACCACTTCAAAAAGGTTGTCTTCTTTCATTACTACGTGCGTTTTAACGGGTATCCGTAACCATTTTACGCCGTTTATATCTATTTCGAGGTTTTTGCCTTCATTTGCTTTAAATTCCATAACTGTTTGAATTTGACATTTTTAGATATGCAATCTGTAACTCTGTTACTTTCTGCAAAGGTACAAATTATTTCAACGCAAAAAGTTATTTGAAAATCAATGGCAGCAAAAATATATTTCTGATTACTCGACAGTTAAGATTTTCTTAATTTTAACCACGAAATAAAACATAGTGAATTGATTATCAAAAAGAAAATAAAGAGTAGCAAATTAAAATTGTTTTTGATAATTACTGCCGATATTACCGCCAGTCCGCTGTAAATTATCCAATATATCCAACAGTCCATTCGTTTGACAATCAATAAAATATTAGCTAATATGCTTGAAGAAACCATTATGGCAAAAATAATTTTGATTATAAAATTTGAGAAAAAGCCTTCCTTGTTGTACAATGACAAATATTTTGACATAAAAACGTAATCTGCTATGGTTAATATGATGAATATTAGTAGAAAAATAAGTTGAGTTTTTATTTTTAAAAATTGTGGAACAAAATTTTCATCACCTTTTTTTGTAAAATATTTTTTTCTCCAGTTTATGAGTGAAGAGCTTTGACAGGGCACAAAAATTGCCAGATACAAAAATGTTTGGTCCAAGTTACCTGACAACATCATTTGAACGCCCAAACAGGCAGAAGAAATTACTCCAAAATAGAATCCTGTGTAATTTTCAGGGTTGCGAATGGTCAAGATATATCCAACCCCTGTTATTGTGGATAAAATACTGAATGCCATAGTTTTATCTATGACAATTGGTATTTTAACAAGGTGTATCACAGCCAGCAATGCGGAGGTTAAACATAATGCAAAAAGCAGGTTTTTTGTAGTTGATTTCCAAATGTCAGTCATATCAGGTTTATTTGCAATCAGTTATAATTCGTTATTTTTGAGCCGTTCCGCGTTTTCGGCAATAGTCAGATGGTCAATGCAGTTTTGTATGTCGCCGTTCATAAACGCAGGCAAATTGTAGATTGTGTAATTGATTCTGTGGTCGGTAATGCGTCCCTGTGGGTAGTTGTAAGTGCGGATTTTGGCACTTCTGTCCCCTGTGGAAACCATAGTTTTTCTTTTTGAGGCAATTTCATCCAAATATTTTTGATACTCCATATTATAAATCCTTGTACGCAGTTCTATCATTGCCTTTGCCTTGTTTTTTAACTGTGATTTTTCGTCCTGACACTGAACGGTAATTCCTGTTGGAATATGTACAAGCCGAATAGCCGAATAAGTAGTATTTACCGACTGTCCGCCGTGTCCTGAGGCACAAAATATGTCCGTTCTGATGTCCGTTTCTTTAAGTTCGATGTCAAATTCCTCTGCTTCAGGCAGTACCGCAACAGTTGCAGCCGAAGTATGCACACGTCCCTGCGATTCGGTGGCAGGCACACGTTGCACTCGATGCACTCCCGACTCATATTTCATTGTCCCATAGACATTTTCACCTGTAACAACAAAAATAATTTCTTTGAAACCTCCAAGAGTTCCCTCTGTATAGGAAGTTATTTCTGTTTTCCAGCCTTTTGCTTCGCAATATTTTATGTACACTTTAAACAAGTCGCCTGCAAAGATGGCAGCTTCGTCTCCGCCTGTTCCGCCACGTATTTCCACAATAGCATTTTTGCTGTCCTGAGGGTCGGCAGGGGATAAAAGCAGTTTAATGTCTTGTTCCAAAGGCTCTATTTTTGGGGTAATCGTATCAATTTCCGACTTCGCAATTTCACGCATATCCTCGTCTTTTTCCGTTTCAAGAATAGAAACTGCCTCATCAAGATTTCTCAGCAAAAGGGCGTATTCATCACGCTTGTTGATAATTTTTTTCAATTCGCTGTATTCCTTGTTGAGTTTGATAAATCGTTTGGTATCGGCAATTACCACAGGGTCGGTTATCAAGGTAGAAATTTCTTCAAACTTTGAGGGTAGTACCTCTAATTTGTCTAATAAAACATTGTTCATCAAGGAGTCTGTTGTTTTTATTTCAAAGTGCAAAGTTAGTAAAAATTTTACTAAAACACAATCGTTTTTGACACTGGCTAAATCTTTTTTTGAGATGCTATGAAAAATATTTAGACCCCGTAAAAATAAATTAGGATTAGGCACTTAGGTCGCTGTTTTTAATAGTTTAATTTGCAGTGTATTATGACAAATAAATTGAGCAATTTGACTATCAATAATGGATTTGACTTTATATACTGTTGAGTGTATTTTATAATTAGTCGTTCTTTATAATAGCATTAATCATTTTATTTTCAACAAAATAAGTTCAAAAAAGTTTGGCAGTTTCCACCAATTTTAGTACCTTTGCAGCATAAAAACTGGAAAATTATGTTAGGCAAATTGCCTGAAAATAGTAGTCGCGAACTGTTTCGTACCCGACTCGAAGATTTGATAAATCCGCAACACGAGCTGGCTTTGCCGGCAAAAAAAATTGACTGGAACTGCTTTGAAGAAGAGTTCAAGGGCTTTTATTCGGACAAACCCAGCCGTCCGAGTATGCCGATACGACTCATGGTTGGCGTGCTGATACTCAAGCACCTCTACAATTTTGGTTATGAGCAAGTCCCCAAACAGGCGAAGTTTGTATTGTCGGATACAACAGTTCAGGAAAATTTTACTACCTTTCCAACGGATGCCAAAATGTGCAAAAAAGTGATAGACAAATGCAATCGAATTGCTGAAAAAGAAGAGATTACACAACGTCAAAAACACATAAGAGAGACCAAACAACTTGTTCGGGACACTTACAACGGCAAGCATCCCAAACGTGCCAAACAGGCAAAAAAAGCGAGAAAACGGCTGAAAACAATTGCCAACAAACAGTTGCGTGAGTTGGAACGCAAGATGACCGAAGAGCAAAAAGCATTTTACGCAGAGAAATTGGAACTTTATAAACGCGCTGTAAATCAGCAGCAATTGGATAAAAATAAGGTTTACAGTTTGCACAAACCATTTACGGAGTGCATTGCCAAAGGCAAAGTGCATAAACAGTATGAGTTTGGCAACAAGGTCGGGCTGATAACCGGCGGCAAAAAAGGCAAGAAAATCATTTTGGCAATAAAGGGATTTATCGGTAATCCATTTGACGG
>JAITNR010000174.1 GCA_031290375.1 Prevotellaceae bacterium
CAGTACTCAACACAGTTTTTAATTGTGTTGTAAATAGTTAGCCCTTTAATAGCCTCTTCCGTGCCGTGTGTGTCACTCAATGCTTTACGTTGAAGTGTTGTCAGTTGCGGCAAGCGCAAGCCTTTGCTGTTACTGATAAGCTCCAGCACAGAAAAACTCTGTGGAGGCTCGTCAGCACCGATTGTAACCTGCGACATTGCACTTTTCGGCATCGTCGCCATCGCTGCAAAAAGCAGCGGAAATAATAACAATTTTGTTGTCTTCATTTTGAATAATCTTTTTAGTTTTTGATAAATGATAAATTATATTTTTTTAAAAATTCTTTTAATTCTTAAGGGCTATAAAGCCATTAACGGAAACTTGTCGGGCGTATGCCTCTTTTTTAATTCTTAATTGAACTGGCACAGCAAAAGCAACCCGTTTTACTAGCAGGCTGTATATCAGACAGATAGGCGAAAAAATGCACGTAACTACTTGATAATCAACGACTTGGGGGGGGAGGGTAACTCGCTCATAATCAATGAGTTACTGGATTTTTCTGTCCGTAACGCTATAATCATTGATATTTGTGAGAAACCTGTCATATTTTTGAGTTATCTATTTTTATCTTAGTTTTGTATATAAAAATCGGGTGCAAAGGTAGATATAATTTTTAGATTGTGCAAATTTATTTTTTACAAAATTTCAGAATTTTCATAATTGACATATTGGGGTATGCAAACTGTGAGAATTGTGTTAATTCTGTAAAATGTATTCCGGGTTACTTCGCTCGCAATGACGGTGCTTTTGTTACTTTTCAACTTTCAATTCATTAAACGCTCCAAAGTTTGCCATAAATTTAGCCATTCGCGGATAGCACACACACGATTTTTTCCCGTATCTTTTTCCCTGTTGTTGTATTTATTGCCTCAATTACAATTACATATATACCGACGTGGCAAATTGAACCGTTGTCGGAAAGTCCGTTCCAAATTATTGTACCCTCATGTCCAGCAATGGCGTTACTGCACAAATTACGAACTTTTATGCCAGAAGGGTTGTAAATATTTGCCGTAATTGAATATCCGGTATCAGAAAATTTGTAATTAAGTGGCAAAATATCATATACGCCGTCATTGTCGGGCGTAAAACTCTCATATTCAAGCCAAAATGTTTTGTCCGATTTAGTTTTGGTGATATTGTATTGCGAATTTTGCCGTGACGGTGTGCCATAATTCTGGTCAAAAGAGGCTGAATGCCAATTATTAACATCCTGCGTTGACAGATACGGATTAATCCTTTCGAGCGAAACTCCCTTTGGATTGCTTACGAAATTCTGGTGCATTTTTTCTGAATATGAAAATTCGTCAATTATCGAAGCATCGTTTTTTGTAACAACCAAAGTGCCAGCCGAATTGGGCAGAGATGGCAATACACACTCTATTTTCAACGCGCTTTCATCGCAACCGTACGCCTGACATACAGAATTAATATCTGTGGAAAGGAGCAGATATTTTTGCGGGAAAAGCAAAATATGCTCTGTCGTAACCTGACGCCGAGTGTCCAAAGAACCGTTGTACCACCGAGTGAGAAAAACTTCGGACAAATCCAAAACTTTTTGGCTCGGGTTAAAAAGTTCGGCAAAGGTGGCAACTCCTGTATTTGCATTAAACAGTAATTCATTTATAATCAAATCATTGGCATCTATTTCTTGCGGTAGCGCAATTTCAAACGAAAAATCCGGAAGGGCAAAATCTGAAATACATCTAAGGTTTTTCACAAAAATCTCAATTGTGTCATTTTCGGCTAATGCAGGCGAAAAAACTATTGTAACCTTTTGATTTTTTGGCAATTCAGGCATAGCAGAAACAACAGTCAAATCTTGGGAAAAATAATTTTGAACATCACTCAGAGTACTGTTTTCCATTTCTTTGTTAAAAATCAACGCAACCGAATTGTTTGACATCAAACTCACAGCAGAAAGTAGTGGGAAAACTCCGTCAGAATTTGGCTTGCACACCGAATTTTGCTTGCACGGTGTGCCGCCAGATGTATCCTGAGAGGGTTGCCAATTTTCAGCCGAATTGTTGAGATTATCCGTATCAATTCTTTCAAGTGAAAAACCGCCATCTTTTCTAAAATTATCGCTTCCAAACCATTTATCCGAATATTCCGTAAATGTAATAATTTGATTATTATCTGTTTGCAGAACCAGCAGCCCTGATGAGTTTGTAAGGTTCGGGAATGAACTCACCTGAGCCACAATACCAAACTGTTCAAATTCAGACCTTGCAGAAGCAGAGCAGAGCAACAGAAAGCCATGCGGTGGAATTTCACCCTGCTGAACAGTCCCAACGGAGTTGCCGCACGAAATTTTCCAACCTGCAAGATTGACAGGACTTTGGGTGCGATTATAGAGTTCTACGTACTCAAAATTAGGCAAACCAACTACGGGGTCAGGGTCTGCCATTATTTCATTGATAATTATATCATTCCTGTTAATGGTCTGTGGTACAAACACGTAAGGTTCTCCTGTAATCAAAAAATCATCAAAAAAATATTTATCCTTGTTGCCTGACGAATAGTTTATGTAAATACCTGAATATTTTGCATTTAGGCTCGAATTATCAAAACAACTTCCTTCCGACACAAAATCGCTTTCTCCATCAAGTTTGGAATACAAAACCCAGTTTCCAGCCGAGTCCCGCTCTGCTTTTACGTATAAAAAATTTGAAGTAGTGGACGCTACGCGATTATCAGTTCCGTCAATAATTTTTGTTAAAGTTGTACCGTTTTGCTTGTAAAGCGAAACCTCTTTTGCAGTATTCCCAATCATTATGTAATATCCTTTTAATGAGGCAGTTAAGTTGGCGGTATCGGATATAAGATAGTATCGAACGTAGTTTGCAGATGTCAGGGCGGTATTGACTTTGATTTTGCAACTCCAAGAGCCGTTTAAAATTGCTTCGGAAACAGTTGAAAGGTAAGCTTTTATAGAACCACTGCCCGAAGCAGAAACATCATTCAATTGCAATTCTCCATTTGATACAACGAACTTTTCGATAGTGCCGTTCCACTGAGGATTTTGAGTAAAGTCACCGTCCGAAAAATCGTCAAACACCTGAGCAAAAGCTACAAGAGGCAAAAAGGTTAGCAGGAATATATAAAAAAACTTCATAATACGTTTGTTATTAGATTATTAGAACCAAAAATCAAGAGCCAAGATTTTTTTTGTCTCTTCTATCTATTGTCCTGTTTTTTAATATTGCAAAGTTATAAAAAAATCGAACTATAATTTTTATTTATTTTATCCGTTTCAAATTTGTTAAAATTAGACTGTGTACCATGATACATTTGTTTCGGTTCGCCGTTCTCATCTACAACTTTTGACGAATTATTTTCAGGGCAAACGCATCTTAATTTAACAAATTTTAAATACTAAAAATTTTCTTTTTCCGTTTGTATAATAAAAAGAGTAATGCAAACACCTGTTAGTTATTTTACAGAGTTGACCGACCC
>JAITNR010000211.1 GCA_031290375.1 Prevotellaceae bacterium
ATGTCAAAATTTGCCAAAATATATTCCGGCACAAGCATACGGCTCATTGTCAAATTTAATGACTCTGAACTCGGCTTCTCTAATCGTTTGCGTCCCATTTTTTTTATCAGTGATATTGATGAACAAAGGTAATATAAAAAAATAGCACCTCAAAAAAAGAATTAACCGTTTTACCTTGTGTTATGAAAATCCGTTTTTTTTATGTAAATTTGTAGAAAATTTGGTTTTGAAAAACAAGGCGAGATTTTTAACCTAATACTAATCTAAAAATCATTGTGTTATGGAAATTACAATTCAAGCGATTAAATTTGATGCTACGGACAAACTAAACGGTTACATCGAAAAAAAGATGGGAAAGTTGGAAAAATTTTTTGACAAGGCAATTTCCTCAGAGGTTTATTTAAAGGTGATAAAACCTGAAACTGCCGATAACAAGCAGGCTGAGGTTACACTTTTTGTTCCGAACAAAAAACTTTTTGCATCCAAAACAGCAAATTCTTTTGAGCAGGCAATAGATGAATGTGTTGCCGCATTAGAGAAACAAATTGAGAAAAAAAAAGAAAAAAATAGTTTTTCGTTCAAAAATTTGGCTAAATTTATTAGACAAAAACCAACGTTGAATGATGATAATTGAGTTTTAATAAATAATAAACATCTGATTATCAGTAATTAATAAATAATGTATTTTTTTTTCGGAAATTGTTGTACATATAAAATAAAATGTATAACTTTGCAACCCTTTTTGAGTTAAAAATTATTTACACATGTTGTAAACTGTTTAACGGTTAGTGATTGCCTCTTTAGCTCAGTTGGCCAGAGCACGTGATTTGTAATCTCGGGGTCGTTGGTTCGAATCCGACAAGAGGCTCAAGGGAAAGTTCTTAAAAATATTGAACATAGCACAAGAAGTTACAAAAAATAAGTTTTTTTTTATCTTTAAACTGTAATATTTTTGTCAAAAAAAATGGGCAGTTACCAGAGTGGCCAAATGGGGCTGACTGTAACTCAGCTGGTGATACCTTCGGTGGTTCGAATCCATCACTGCCCACAAAATAGTTGGAAATTAACAATCAAAAATATATATTTAATTTTTAACTTTCAATTATTAAATACGCGGAAGTAGCTCAGTCGATAGAGCATTAGCCTTCCAAGCTGAGGGTCGCGGGTTTGAGTCCCGTCTTCCGCTCCAAGAGGGCGAAATGTCCAGAAAATTACGAAGGGAGATGCCATAAAAGTTCGGCAGAGATACAGTTCGTAATTAACATTTGCTGTTGTAGCTCAGTGGTAGAGCACTTCCTTGGTAAGGAAGAGGTCACAAGTTCAATCCTCGTCAACAGCTCTTTTTGGCATAGTGAATGAATTAAGAGGAGAGAAGTCAAGAGAACATTCGGAGGATATAGACAGTAACAAAACTTGTTCTAACTTGACAAAATCATATCTGATATACATCACAAATTGTTTAAAATAAAAGTTATCTATTCACATTTAAAAAAAAATATTAATTTATGGCAAAAGAAAAATTTGACAGGTCGAAACCCCACGTAAACGTAGGTACTATTGGTCACGTTGACCATGGTAAGACCACATTAACAGCTGCAATCACCGTTGTGCTTGCAAAAAAAGGTCTTTCGGAAGTTCGTTCTTTTGATTCTATCGACAACGCTCCCGAAGAAAAAGAAAGAGGTATTACCATTAATACTGCTCACGTAGAATATCAGACAGCACTACGCCACTATGCACACGTTGACTGTCCGGGACACGCCGACTATGTTAAAAACATGGTAACAGGTGCTGCTCAGATGGACGGTGCTATTATTGTAGTTGCTGCTACCGATGGTCCGATGCCACAAACACGCGAGCATATCTTGCTTGCCCGTCAGGTAAACGTTCCTCGTTTGGTTGTTTTTATGAACAAATGCGATATGGTCGATGACCCTGAAATGCTTGACCTCGTAGAAATGGAAATGCGTGAATTGCTCTCTTTCTACGAATTTGACGGAGACAATACTCCTGTTATTCGCGGGTCAGCTCTCGGTGCTCTGAACGGAGTAGCCGAATGGGAGGACAAGGTAATGGAACTTATGGACGCTGTTGATACATGGATCGAGCTTCCTCCGCGTGCAGTTGACAAACCGTTCTTGATGCCGGTTGAAGATGTGTTCTCAATCACAGGTCGCGGTACTGTTGCAACGGGAAGAATTGAAACAGGTATTATCAAGGTTGGTGAAGAAGTACAAATTATCGGTCTTGGTGCAGGCGGCAAAAAATCTGTTGTTACCGGTGTGGAAATGTTCCGCAAATTGCTTGACCAAGGTGAAGCAGGTGATAACGTTGGTTTGTTGCTTCGCGGTATTGACAAGGACGAAATTAAGCGTGGTATGGTTATTACCCATCCGGGTAAAGTAACTCCTCACACCAATTTTAAAGCTTCTGTTTATATATTGAAAAAAGAGGAAGGCGGTCGTCATACTCCGTTCCACAACAAATATCGTCCTCAATTCTACATTCGTACTTTGGACGTTACCGGTGAAATCACATTGCCTGAAGGAACAGAAATGATAATGCCCGGCGATAACATTGAAATCAATGTTAGTCTTATCTACCCTGTTGCCTGTTCCGAAGGTTTGCGTTTCGCAATCCGTGAGGGTGGAAGAACAGTAGGTTCAGGTCAGATTACCAAGTTGATGGATTAATTACAGTTGATTGTGAGCCTGCTGTCAGGCAGGCTCACAATTCAAAACATACGGAAGTAGTTCAGTTGGTAGAACGTCGGTCTCCAAAACCGAAAGTCGTGAGTTCGAGCCTTACCTTCCGTGCAATGACAAAACAGAATTAGATACTTGATGTAAAAAAACATTACAATTTAAAATAAAATTGCGTTAGAGTTGTTGCAGCAACAGATAACAATGTTGCCGGATATTCTACGCAAGGACGCAAACCATGGGCAAGTATACAATTAGCAAAGGATGTTCTTATAGGCACTTGTAGACACGAGGTTGGGCATACATTGACTTTTGAACACGAACATCAGCGTCCCGACAGGGATAATTACGTAGATATTTTTTGGAATAATATAGAGCCTAATTATAAGTATGCTTTTGATAAACTATCCACTCCTTCTTGTGCCACGAAGGGAGAATTTGATTTTAATTCCATAATGATATATGGCTCAACAGCTTTTGGTCGCAGCAATTCGTCTACCACCATGTTAAAGAAGGACGGTAATCCATTTACAGATAACAAGTATATATCTCAAAGAGATAAGCAGATGATACAGGATATGTACATTCATTATTGATACAACTATGAAACATTACATTTTAATATTATTTGTTTTCCCATTTATGCACGCTTGTATTAATCGTTATGACCTTTCACCTGAATATTTCGCAATCAACCGTAACATTTGCAAAAAATACACTTGATTATCCTGTTTTGGGGCAAGGGTTTTACAATCCACTATATTCTGATTCTGTACTGTGGTGCGAAAAGGAACCTGTTGAACCGATAGAATTGTTGCCTGACGAAATGAAAATTGTTATGGATTACAGCAAGCTGACAGGAATAAAAGTTTTTAGAAGTTCCGATTCGTTACTTTTATATGAAGCAATGGACATGCGCAGTTGGGGGGTTACACATGACGAATTGTATTATTATCCATACGAGACCTTGAATTTTGGTGTTCCTGTAGAAGATATTGTATCGAAATTATGGAAGCAATGGATTAAGGGTTATTTTTTGCAAGATGAAAAGTATCTGTTTGAAAATGTGCCGTGGAATATTTATCCAATAGGTTTAGAAGACCATATAATAGGTTTGGAAGACACTAATTGTACAGATAGATTATTGAAAGAGTATGACGAATGGCGTAAAAATCTGTATAAAGAACAAACAAATGGGTACGCAGACATTAAATACATTGTATTCAACAAAGACGCTGAGTGTTTTGCCAACAGGCATTATTGATATGTAAAAGGTAACACGTTTTTAAAAACATTTTACCTTTAATGGATTTTTTAAAATTTTGACTATTAAACGATTTCACGATTTTTTCACCTTCACTTTTGACTATTAAGCCCTAACTCCGCCCTAAAAATACGTAACATGTAAAAAAAGTGGCATAAACATTTGTTTGTGTCATTTTTTTATCTACCTTTGCATACACGTATTTACGTAATAATATAAATTTATAAA
>JAITNR010000186.1 GCA_031290375.1 Prevotellaceae bacterium
GGCTCATTGTACAAATCCCAAAACACGATGCGTTTATCGTCTTTGAAAGAGGTGAGCACATCTTTCAAGTATGTTTCAAGTTTTACGATTAATGTAGTGTCCTGATACAGCAGATTGCCCGGGTCTTGCAGCCATCCCGAATTGTGGACGCCCGGTTGAGGTTCGGGTTGTTTTCCTGCGGTGTAGGTAGGGTTCCAGCAATCGTCAAAAAGAACGAAAATCGTTGATATGCCATGCTTGTTTGCGATGGTCAGATAATCGTTCATGCGTTTCTTAAAACCTTCTTTATCCGTTTCCCATGCAAGATGATGCAGATAGACGCGCATACAGTTCATGCCGATATCTTCGGCAAAACCGAGTTCACGGTCGATGGTAGCTGGGTCGAAAGTTTCCGCTTGCCACATCTCCAACTGATTGATGGCTGTACTTGGGATAAAATTACAGCCGCGAAGCCATCCCCATTGTTTGTACCATTCCTTGGCTTGTTCCACAGACCAAATTTTGCGCGGCACAGGTTGCTGTGTGCAATTAAAACACGCAATGGCAATAATACTGATAAAGAAATACTTTTTCATGCGGAAATAAATTATGAAATTAATATTATTTGCAAAAATACAAAAAAAACTAATAACTAATAACTAAAAACTAATAATTATTCTTTGTACCCGTTTAATATCAAGATTTTTCCGGATAAATTCTTTTTTATGCAGAAAAATCGTACATTTGTATCCAAAACAAAAAGATTTGCATCATGGAGACAAAAAATTACAAGCGTCTGCCTTATGGCAATTCCGATTTTAAGAACATTGTTACCAGCAATTATGCCTACGTGGACAAAACGCGGTATATAGAATTATTGGAACGGGAAAGTAACCGGAACCAGTTTTTCATCCGTCCGCGCAAGTTCGGCAAGAGTCTGTTTTTTATGACTCTGTCGTATTATTATGACCTCAGGGAAGCTGAAAATTTCGACAAATTGTTTGGCGACTTGTACATCGGCAAACATCCTACTCCGGAAAGAAATTCGTATGCCGTGATGAAATTCGATTTTTCGGGCTTGGATACTTCAAGCGAGGAAGAATTTAAAAAGTCTTTTTCAAGTAATGTAGAAAGTACGGTTAGTAATTTTCTTCTTTTGTATAAGTCGGTCTTCCAAAATGCGGAAATTTATGCTCGTCAGATAGATGAAGAAAAACCCGGTATCATAGCTCTGCAAAAGGTTTTTGCCGCCGCCGAACAAGACAATGTCAAACTCTTTTTCATCATCGACGAATACGACCATTTCGCCAACGACCTCATCGCCATGGGCAACCGTCTTGGAAAAAACCTGTACAAGACAATGGTGGCTGCCAACGGTATAGTGCGCGACTTCTACGAGCGGATAAAAATGGCTGCCAAATCGTCCATTGTGAGCCGAACATTCATCACCGGTGTTTCGCCCGTGATGCTCGATGACCTTACCAGCGGCTACAATATCGCAACAATGTTTACGCTCAATCCTAAATATAACGAGATGATGGGTTTTACACAGAAGGAAGTAGAATGGCTGATGACAGAAACGGGCGTTGATCGAAATCTGATTAATGTGGACATGGAAGCCTATTACAACGGCTACCTGTTTCACAAGGATGGACAAGACCGGGTCTATAATCCGACGATGATACTCTATTTTTTCAGTCAGATTGTTGAGTTTGGGAAACCGCCCGAAAACATCATCGACCTGAACCTTAAAACGGATTATGGCCGCCTGAGAAACCTGCTGCAAAATGGAAATAATCGGGAAACACTGATTCAAATTGTGAAAGAAGACGGTATCGTTTCGGTAATTACGGAAAAGTTTTCTGCCGATATGATGAACGATGACGATTATTTTGTTTCGCTGCTGTTTTATATGGGTTTGCTTACCATCCGTGAGCCGTATCTCAACAAACTGCGCTTAGAAATTCCCAATTATTCCATCCGGACGCTGTATTGGGAATATATCATGAGACTCTCCCGCGAAAATTCTCCCGAAATGACAATTCAGTCCCGTCATTTGAACAATGTGATTACCGCTATGGCCATGGAAGGAGACCTGCAGCAGTTTATCCGTTATATATCGGAAAACGCTTTCAGCAAGTTGTCGGACTACGACCTGCAACGTTTTGACGAGAAATACATCCAGATATTGCTGCTGGCCTACTTGTTTATGAGTAAACTGTATGTTCCGATGAGCGAATACGAAACCGTCCCCGGTCGTGTGGATATTTTCCTGCAACGTCATCCGCTGCTGCCGCAGGTGCGCTATGAATGGCTGCTGGAATTGAAATATTGCAAGGCCTCAGCCACGGAAGCGGAAATTGCCGCCAAACGGGAACAAGGCATGGAACAATTAAAAACTTACGTTCATTCGCACCGAATGGAAGGCCGCACCGACCTGAAAGCGGCAGTGATTGTTTTCATCGGAAAAGACAGATTTGAAATAAACTAAAAACTAAGAACTAAAAAAAGGTCTGCAAGCAACAACCCGCAGACCCTTTTTTCAATTCCTAATTCTTAATTCTTAATTCCTAATTTACTTAACCACTACTTTGCTGCTAAATGATTTCCCTTTATCCGTCACTTTAACAATGTAAAGGCCATTCGAAACATTGATGGTGTTTCCGTTCAGCGATTTGGCCGCAGCTATTTTCTGTCCTACCAGATTATAAACCTCAACCGATGCGGAGGCAGAATAACCTTCTACGTGCAATTTACCGTTTTCGGCATAAACTTTACCGGCAGACGTTTCAACAGTCTTGATGGCAGTCGGACTTCCGCCAAATCCGGCTCTTCCAATATCTACTATATTTAAAGCTCTATCTGCCCAGAATGCGAATTTCGAACAATCCAAAGGCATTCTTTCGGCACCATCATCCATGAAAATCCAGAAGAAATCTCCAATTTTGAATCTGTCGAGCGCTTTTTCTATGTTTTGTACTTCCACGCCATTTAAGTAGAGCTTTTTCGTAGCGCCACCGGATGTGAATATCAATCGGTACCATGTATCGACTTGCATACCGACAGTCGTATAAGTCATATCTCCTGTTCCTATTACTCCGGGTGTGGATGAAGTCTCCGCTTTTGTAAATAAATCTCCGTCGTCGGCATTTTCCTCGCTGAATTGTACGAAACTGTTAAAATCGCTCATTTCATTTAGTTTTACATCCCAGAGTATGGTATAAACATCCAGACGATTGCCGCCATTGGCCGTGGGACCGGACGGATTGTTAACCTTGATAACAGCGGTCGGATCGACGTAGATAGCGCCCTTAGTTGCCGTCGGGCCTGCTACAGCCTGAATACCGCTTGCATTGGGCGTTGAAAGGTCGGCTGCATTGTAAAATTCCAAAGGTACATCTCCTATAGTTGCTTTTCCCAGATTGGAAGGATCGTCAAAATCATAAAGATATGTAGGCGTCCTGTAATCGTCCTTTTCGAACGAATAGTACAAGGTCGGATCAAGCGAAATAATTTTCGCATCATCTTGTGCAAAGCCTGTCATACAGTAGGCCAGCAACAAACTAACAAAAAGAAAATTTTTCTTCATAACATTTATTGTATAAAGTTGTGGGATTTCGAATTAATTGTTTTATTTTTGTTTATAAACCGGCAAACATGAAATCCCTTTATGCTTGTTGGTTTATTTCTATTTCTTCGCCGCATGTGTAAAGACGCGGCACGCCACGTCTCTACCGGATTTACTTCACGCCACCCCTCCTGGGGAGGGGTAGGGGGAGGTAAAAACACAAAAAACCGCCTAAAAAAATAAGACAGTTTCTCTGATTTATTTGAAAAAAAATGATTATATTCCGCGCGTACGTGCGCGTTTTTATAATAATGAACCGTTCCAACTTCCCGTTCTTCACAAGGCCTTCAATGAGGGTCTGATTTCGCAGATGTAGTTTGAATGAGGTATCCCATTCTTTCGGCCAAGCCGGAAGCAGGTAAATTTTATCGCCGACTTCCTGCACAATCATTCTTTTAAATAAAAAAACTATAATATTTGTCGTTTATTAAAAATAAATGACTATTTTTGTCGCCGATAAACAATTTAAGAACAATAAAAACAAAAATGACAATCAGTCAAAAAAATATTCAACCATTAACAATTTTTACCAATAAATATTTGGTAGTTTCGGATATTTTGTTAAACACACACACATTCTTACGAGCGCGCGCGTAAATTAAGAAATATTTTTCAATCTACAATACCCCTAAATCCCCTAAAGGGGACTTTAGTGCGTGAGTATCATCATCATTTATTCCGTCATTGCGAGGGCATAGCCCTCGCAATGACGTGCTACACTATTAATCACTTAATAAACAATAATATACTAACAAATTTTAAAAAGATTACAATGAAACAAATTAAAGTTTTCCAAAAAGAAAATCAGAAGATTGCGGCTCATACCCTAAAGGGCACAGGCGCTCGCAATGCCGGTTCCAACAGTTCTTTTCGTCTGAAAAAGAACATCTTTTTGCCGCTGCTGATAGCAGCGATGACAGTAACGATGAACCTGCAAGCGCAGGTAAGAATCGGGAAAGACCTCGAACCCGAAAAAGGAACTATTCTGGATTTGAATGCAAAACCGGTATCCGGCTATGTTAGCGGACTACTTTTGCCGAATGTAGAAATTACCAATTTGAACGAAATTCCCAGTACTTTTACTGATACGGGAATTGACGAATCACAATTAACAGGCCTCGTCGTTTACAGCCTTACTCCCTGTCCCGGAATCTATGTCTGGAACGGTACGGAATGGAAGAAACTGGGTTGCCCATGTCCACTTCCACCCGATGCCCCCGACATTGCCCCCACACAGGAAGTTGGATGTAACAGCACTGTTGCAGATTTATTGCCAAGCGGTTTAAACTGGTACGATGTTCCTACAGGCGGTACGGCTCTGCTCTCAACCACTGCTTTAAGTTCTTTGGGCGCAAGTCCTTTCACCCTTTACGCTTCGCGAACGGTTAGCGGCGTGGAAAGTGCAAGAACTGTTGTTACAGTTACGCTTGGCGACTGTAACAACTATCCTGTTACAGGCAACATTACCACTTTTGTCAAGGTGATGTACGATTTCCAGCATCAGAAACTGGAGGCATACGACTACAATGCTGCTGCCGCCAATTTTCAGTGGCAAGTAAGCAAAGACGGTGGTACCACTTACACAAACATACCCGCTGCTACCAATCCCGGTGAATATATTATTCCTGCAAACTTTGCCAATGCTTACGGTCTGACAAGCAGCAATCGCAGCATTTCTCTGTATTTTCGTTGTATTTATAATTTCAATGCAGCAGTCAGGAGTACAAACCCTTTTGAAATGATATTTATTAACACTTCGGATTACCTAACCGACGGTAACGGCAGAAAATACGTTACTTTGGGCAAAGGCAGCGGCGGACAAACAGTTGATAACGGCAGTACAGCCAAAATGAAAATGTTGCTTCTCAATCTCGGACAAAGCGGCGACAGTTATACTCCCGGCAGCAGTGATGCAGGCGATTTAGGCGACTTTTACCAATGGGGGCGTGTGGCTGACGGACATGAAAAAACTGTTTGGTCAAAAAATGCAAGCACCCACGCTAATATTATTGACAACCCTGCTTTTGGTCAGCCTAATGGTACTTCAGGTGTTGTTGCTCGCTCCACTACGGCTTATGGTGAAAACACGGATTTTCCAGACAGTTATGGACAGATACTGAAGACTGATAACACTTATTTGGGTAAATTAATAACAGGTTTTGGCGATTGGAATAATAACGCAACTATCAACCGTTGGGGCAATTCAGGTGGTACTACTCGTGCTTCCGACATTCCCCTTAGTGGTTGGACTTATCCCTCCAACAATCCTTGCCCCGGTGCTGATGGTTGGAAAGTACCGAGCCGTTGGAATTTTTGGGATTTGTACAAAGGTACAGGCACTGATACTTCAATAGCAGCTAGCAATTACGATGGTAGTGATAATTCTTAGCAGTCTTTTATCGCCGCTACCAACGGTGCTATTGGCGGTACTATCATTACAAGTAATGCCACTGGCGAGCGTGTTTTTCTGCCCGCTGCCGGTTGTCGCAACAGCAACACCAACGGCAATGGTACATTGTACAGTCTTGGCCTCGGCATCTACTGGAGTAGTACGGCCTACAGTACGACCGACGCGACCTATTTGTTCTTCATCAGTGGCTACGTGTACGCCGGTAACGGCAACATCTACAGCAACAGCAAGGCAGACGGATTATCAGTGCGCTGCGTAGCAGAATTTGAGTGACCTGAGTGCAAAAGTAATCAAGTCCGATATAGGACTTGCCTACTGTATGTACGTAATTATAAACAAGATGATGGACTATAATCAACTGCCTTAATGAGCGATAGAATACTCATTGTGAAGCATGTAGGGGCGTACATTAGTACGTCCCTTGGTGTACAGATTTGTCAAGAAAAAAAAGAGAAAATAGAATGAACTATAAAAACATTTTTCGTCGAGTAGAAAGAAAGTATGGAGAAGCGCTCAAAACTTTTTGATTTATTACCAAAAAAGGCGTACCTTTGTTCTCAAATTTACAAACGATGATTATCAAAAAAGCCGAATTTGTAATAAGCAATACCCATCCCGCAAAATGCCCTCAGGATGGACGTTTTGAATATGCTTTTATCGGACGTTCGAATGTAGGAAAATCATCCCTGATCAATATGCTGACCGGGAAAAAAGGTT
>JAITNR010000204.1 GCA_031290375.1 Prevotellaceae bacterium
CCTCATCGCTTTGAAAGCGTTTATAAAATTCTATTGAATTCACTCCTGTAAATTTTTCTCTTGTTTTCACGCTACAAAGGTAGCATTTTTTTTGGGCGACCTAAACGCTTATACCAATTTATTTTTTTGATTGCCAATTCAAAAGTGTCGCCTTCGTACATGTTTCCGGGAAAAAGGTCGTAGCCAAACTGTAACCGTTTATTTTCAATTTTTTTTACTACATATATTTGTATTCGGGTCCGTTACCACCATTGGGAACGCTCCAAGTGATGCCGTCTGCGGGCTCTTTGATGTCACATGTTTTGCAATGAACGCAGTTCTCGCCATGGATACGCAATTCCCTATGTCCGTCTTTGCCCGTATGCAGTTCATAAACCTCAGCAGGACAATAATATTGACAGGGAGCTTCGTATTTTTTTATGTTAATTTCCGAATAAGTTTTTGGGTTATTCACCTGCAAATGAACAATCTGCTCTTCATCGTGTTGAGTGCCTGAAAAGAATACGGAGTTTGCCTTGTCGAAATTCAACAGCCTGTCAAACTCATAATTTGCGGTACGTTCCCTGTATAAAGGCTTGTGAACTTCTTCAAGCGTTTTTGTTTCACTGCTGTCGGAGTGAGTTTTGAGTTTGCCCCAAAAACCGGCTCCTGCTGTAACTAACAGGGTGCCAAAGTTAAACATACCAACAAGCATGCCCTTTGAAAATCCCTGACGGAAGTTACGAACAGGACGCATTTCCCTGTAAATAAGGCTTTCCTTTACATATTTTTCATATACTGAAAGAGTTTTTTCGGAAAAATCATTGCTTTTGAATGCATCACAAGCGGCTTTTGCGGCCATCATACCCGAACAGATACCCAAGTGAATGCCTTTTAGAGCTGGCATGGCAAGAAACCCTGCCGAGTCGCCAACAATCATTGCATTGTCGGTGTAATATTTTGTCAATGAGTGAAATCCGCCTTCTGGAAGCGTCTTTGCTCCATATTCTATCATTTTGCCGTCTTTCAGTATTTTGGATACAAACGGGTGAGTTTTCCAAATCTGAAATGCCTTAAACACATCGTAGGTTGGGTCGGCAAATTCAAGCCCAAGCACCAAACCGATAGCCACCTTGTTGTCCTTCAAACCGTAGACAAAACCACCGCCGAAAACCTTGTCGTCAAAAGCGGGATAACCCATAGTGTGATAGACCTCACCGGCTTGAATATTGCCCTGTGGTACACTCCAAATTTCCTTTACCCCAAGAGAGTAAATTTGTGGATTTTTGCCAGACTGCAAATTCTTTTTTGCAATAAGTTTTTTTGCCAGACTGCCACGAGTGCCTTCGGCAAAAATAGTGATGGAAGCCTCTATTCGATTACCCTCAACGTAGTTTTCCAGCTTGTTGCCGTGATGGTCAACACCAGTGTCAATTGTCTTTGCGCCAATCACTGCGCCGTCTGTGTTGTACAGAATTTCACTTACGGCAAAGCCTGTATAGATTTGCACTCCCTTTGCTGTGGCTTTTTCAGCCAAAAAACGACAAATTTCAGACAACGAGGCACAATAATTGCCCTTATTGCTCATATATGGTGGGTGAAACGGCATTTTAAAACCACCTTTTTTGCCCAGCATATACATTGAGTCGGTCGTAACTTTTGTATCAAAGGGTATTTCTTCCAAACTCACATCAGGCAACAACTGATTGAATATCTGCTGTTTAACAACTGCACCCGAAAGAATGTGGTTGCCGATAGCAGCACCCTTATCAACTAAAAGAATTTCCTTTTGCAAGCCGTTATCTTTTAGCAGGTCAGCAAGATGAATTGCCGTTGCCAGCCCTGAAGGTCCGCCTCCAATAATCAAAACATCGGTTTTTACTGTATTATTCATATATTTTAGAAAATTTTAATTCAGAATTTTAAAATTATTGTAAAATTTGTTGTAAAAGCAACTATAATCGTAAATTTTACCTTTATTCAACACTTTGCCCTCTTTATTAATTTTTAATGTAGTTTTCTGATTATCGGTTACTTGATATGTGTCAATATTTATATTATCAAACAATTCTACATCCTTCTTCAAATATTTTGGTAAAATATGCACCTAATGGAATTCGTCGTTTTCCCCAAGTTGATTGGGTTGTAATGTTGTCATTATCAAATATATCACCTACATTGAATACAAAAACCCTGTGATTATCAAGCACTCGATAAGCTTCACGGACAATCAGTCGCATATCGTTCAAATAATCGTTCAAATTTTTCCATTGCGAATATTCACGGGCGTTGTAGTACGGTGGCGAGGTAACCATCAAATGAATTGATTCCGACTTCATCTTTTGCATTGCATCAAAGCAATTTCCCCAAATAATTTTTACTCCGTCATCTTTTTTATCCAAAAATTCAACTAATTTGCTATCAGCAATTTTATATTCATTTTGATAATCTTTTTTAACAAAATCAATGTAAATTCTTGTCCATTCTTCAATAATTTCTTCTTTATCCGAATAGTTTTTCAGATATTCTGTCTTTTCCAACAGCTCAACTAGCCGCCCTTTTGAAAATGTTTCTTCAAGATAGGGGTAACTGATGCTTACGATTGTATTGAAATAACTGTCTTTCACTTTTTTTTGATTATCTAAAAAATATTTTCTTTACTATTCCACTTTTTTAAAGACGAAGTTACTAAATTTTCACACCTCAATCAATTTTACCTCAATACCTGCCCTTTTGAGCAAGTCCAGCCCGTCCATAATTCTGTAGTCTTCACCATAAATAACCCTACTGATGCCCGCCTGAATAATCAATTTGGCACATTCGATGCAAGGCGATGCAGTAACGTATAGTGTAGCCCCGTCACTGCTGTTGTGAGAGCGGGCAATTTTGGTTATCGCATTTGCCTCGGCGTGAAGCACATAGGGCTTGGAATTGTTATTTTCGTCCTCACAATTGTTTTCAAAACCCGAAGGCGTACCGTTGTAGCCGTCAGAAATAATCATTTTATTTTTTACCAACAGTGCTCCAACCTTTCGCCTTTCACAATACGAATTTTCAGCCCAAATGCGAGCCATTCGCATATAACGCCCGTCAAGCAAGTTTTGTTTATCGTTGTGATAATGCATCGAACCTTAATACAAGTTTAGAATGCAAATTTACATTAATTTTTCCAATATTTAATTAGAAACTGTTATTGGAAAATCTTTTTTATACACATTAAACCATATTAAAAAAATCAATCTAAAATATAAGTACTGTATTAGCAATCTTTTAAATTTTATATTTTATGAAAAAGAATTTTATGATTTTGGTATCGGTTGTGTTGCTTTCTACGAGTCAAATTTTTGCTCAAAATACAATAACAGTTGAGGCAAAAAGCGATGATATAAGCGACAACCTTGATTTGAAAGCAGTTGGTATCCTCTTCGGCAGAGCCAAAAATCTCGAAGAATTTGAAAAAATGCTCAACGATTGGGAAAACCCTGTTTCAAATCTCGATTTGAATTATGATGGCGAAGTAGATTATCTTCGCGTGCTGGAGGCATCTGAAAATGACATACATATCGTTGTCATTCAGGCAGTTTTGGCAAAGGATATTTTTCAGGACGTAGCCACTTTAATTGCTAGTAAAGACAATACTAAGGCAGTTGTTCAGATTATTGGAGACCCGTACATTTACGGCAGCAATTACATAATTGAGCCTGTTTATGTTTATACTCCTGTGATTTACAGTTGGTTTTGGGGTCCTTCGTATGTTAGTTGGTGGTCGCCTTTCTATTGGGGGTATTACCCATCGTATTACAGAGGTTGGAACTGCGTAAGTTATTATAATTACAGAGGCTATCTGCAAAATTATTACAGTAATTATCATTATGTAAGTTATCGTTATGTGAATGAACCGAGATACAATTACTATAACTCAAATTCTTACAGAGACATGTCCAGAAGGGATTACAACACTCGTTATCCCGAAAGGAGTTTTACACAGCGTAACGTGGACAAATCTGTAACCAATCGCAGAGATATTGACAGGACACGCAGTGCCTACGGCTCTGAAACACGCAGAACAGAGGGTATGACCACAAGTCGCAGTACTGCCGATGCAACAAGAGGCGACAGAACAACAAGAAACGACAATTCATCCGCACAAGGCACGGAAAGCAGCAGAAGAGTAACTTCCGCTGACAACAACCGCAGCACAAGCGTAAGCACTGCAACTCGTACCAGCAGCTCCTCAGACAATACTCAAAGAGCAAGCGGCAGCACCTCAACCGAAAGACGTTCAACTTCGGACAACTCAAACAGTTCGGTTATAACCCGCTCGGAGAGTTCTGCCGGCACTTCTTCCACTCGAAGTGTAAGTCGCGAGCCGTCTTCCTCATCTTCAAGCACAAGCAGACCAGCTTCGAGCAGTAGCAGTTCATCTTCGAGTGTAAGCAGACCATCCTCTTCGAGTAGTAGCAGCTCAAGTGTGAGCCGTTCCTCGTCAGGCGGCAGCACACGTTCAAGCGGCTCCTCAACAGGGAGTTCAGGTAGTAGTTCGGGCAATTCAAGACGCAGATAACAGATGATATAAAAATGTCGAAAAACGATAAAAAAGAGGCTGTCTCAAAAGCACTTTTGAGACAGCCTCTTTTTGCACAAGGACATCAAAAATATACTGTTATTGAACACTATCTACAATAGCACTCCCATTTTTCGACAAAAAAACACACCAATCTCATTCAAATTTTATCATCATCGCATAATTGTTTCCCTAATTACTCAAATTTAGTTAATTTTGCATAATATTTTTTTGCCATTCGTTGTGGTGGTTTGTACTCAAACATTTTCAATGACAATAAAGAAAACAATCATAACAATATCAATCCTGTTTTTGTTGATTTCGTGCAGTTTAACCAAGTATGTACCTGAGAACAGGACACTGCTCAACAGCACTAAAGTAAGGCACAACAACACAGGTATGGAAACAGGCACTCTCAACAGTTATCTGTTGCAGTCGCCAAACTCCCGCATGCTCGGCTTTATGCGAACCCGGCTGATGCTCTATTCGATGTCGAGCAGAGATACTGTCAGCCGTTTCAACCGGTTTCTTAAAAATATTGGCGAAGAGCCTGTTGTTTTTGACTCGGTCGTTGCATGGGACTCGAAAGAATCCATAAATCAGGCTCTTATAAACAAAGGATTTTTAGACTCAAAGGTCAATTTGGATATTTTTACAAAAAAGAAAAAAACTAATCTGGCATTCGATATTACAAGTGGAGAACCGTATAAAATCAGATATTTCAACTTTGCAATCAACAACGACACCATTTTGGATTTGCTGAACAGAAACTATACTATCAATTCCCTGCAAGGCGAAATGTTTGACGTGGACAAACTCAACGAACTGCGTGGAAATATTTCGAATATGCTCAGGCGAAGAGGTTACTACAATGTGCAAAAGGATATGTTCGCTTTTACAGCAGACACTACCGACCTGAATCACCAAGTTGATGTCAAACTCATTATACAGGAGCAGTTTGCGGCGGATTCGGTAGCAAACGTGATTTTTAGGAAAAAGCAAATTGACAGAGTGTTTCTCTACTGCTTTACCGACAGGGAAGTTCAGAGCGAAAACTACACTTCCGCACTCGACACCGTAATGTTTGACGGATACACGATTATTTACAACGACAGACGACATATTTTCACGCCTGAATTTCTTGCATCAAAAGTTTTTCTCCGTACGGGTCAATCATACAACGAAAGACTCGCAGAACGTACTGCATCCAATCTCAACAGTTTGCAGGCAATAAAGTACGTGAGTGTTAATTTTACCGAAAAAGACAGTAATTTACTTGATTGTTCGGTGGTTGTTTCTCCGAGTGAAAAATACAGTTATTCAGTTGATGTAGAAGGAACTACAAACTCAGGAAGTACGCTTGGGGCAAGGGTAAATTTCGGTTTTACCAACAAAAATATTTTTCACGGTGCGGAAACATTCAAACTCGGTGCTTTTGCCTCTTATGACGCATACAAGCAGGATAGCAGTATCTTTTACAACGCCTTTACCGCAGGTGGCGAAACGTCATTGACCTTTCCCAAACTTCTTGTGCCGTTTCTCAAGGACGATGCAAGGCTGAGATATGGCGTATCTACCACGGTTTCAGCAAATTACAGTTATCAAAATCACCCCGATTTTAAACGAACCGTTGCAAACGCTAAAATGGGTTACAGATGGCAAAGACGAAATTCACACTACACGTTTGACATTGTGAATTTGTCGTATATTAAAGTACCTTATATCAATCCCGACTTTAAAGACAAATTTTCTGCTCTGAGACACAGTTATGAAGACCACATGATTTTAAAAATGGGTTTCAACTACTCTATCTCAAATATCAGAACTGATTTGTCAAAGCAAAACTATTACGCTTTCAAAGGCGATATAGAAACAAGCGGAAACATATTCTATTCGTTAAGCAAAATAACAAAACAGAATATGACTGACGGTAAATATCAAATCTTTAATACCCCTTATTCTCAATTTGTCAAGGGAGATTTTGATTACAGTTACAATTTTTATTTAGACAACAATGCAAGGCTTGTTTTACATGCAAATCTTGGGCTGGGTTTTCCTTATGGCAACGCTACTGTTTTGCCGTTTGAAGAGCGATACTTTTGTGGCGGTTCAAACAGTATGAGAGGCTGGGATGCACGCACACTTGGACCTGGAGTTTTTACCACAGGCAAACTTAATTCGTTTCTGCTTCAAAACGGAGATATTAAATTTGAGATGAATGCGGAAACACGTTTTAAGCTCTTTTGGGTACTCGAAGGAGCAGTGTTTGTTGATGCCGGCAATGTTTGGACAATCAGAGAGTACAAAGACCAGCAAGGCGGGCAGTTTTCATTTAAAAACGGACAGTTTTTGGAGCAAATAGCGGTGAATTACGGCGCAGGTTTGCGATTTGACTTTTCGTTTTTTCTGATAAGGTTTGACCTGGGAGTGAAACTCTACGACCCGTCCTTTTCCGCAGGCGACAGATGGTACGGCTTCGGTAGCGACAAGGCAAACCCTGTTTCATGGCAATTCGCTATCGGGTATCCGTTCTGACGTAACTGCATCCCCCCAATAATATTACATCTCAACATGCATTCCGCATTGCAATCTGAAAATGTGTTTATTGCTGGTCAAGCCAGCAATGACGAAAAGGAATGTCTGAGCAATGAATAATGAATGCGTTCTCTACAGGCTTATTTTATTTTGGTATTATTTCAGCGAAAACGGACACGAATGTGATTTTGTGGTAATGCAAAATCAAAAAATTTAGCAAGTTATACAGGTTTGTTACGAACTTACAGCCGAAAACACCAAGTGCAAACAGCAAGGATTGCACGAGGCAATACAGTTTTTTAATACCAACAACGGAATAATATTAACTAACGACCAATCAGATGCTTATATTCTCAATAATCAGAAAATAAATATTATACAGGCGTATCAATATTTCACAAATAAATAAAAATATGCAACTCAACAATCAAAAAAGGGTGAACTGTGATTTTCGTATGATTTATTTAATTTTTATGATTTTTTTTAATCAGTATAATGATTTTAATATAATTAAAATCAAAGTTCAGACGAAATAATTACAAAAATTAATAATTAAAAAAGGAGGCAAATGAGAGTTCATTTTCTTGTTTATTTTTTTTTGGCAAATATTAAAAAAAAAGTATTACATTTGCAGTTGAGTTATATTTATTCATTTACCTAATTAAAAAAACTCTTTATTATGAACAAAACAGAATTAGTTAGCGAAATCGCAAAACAGGCAGGTCTGGCAAAAACAGTTTCAAAAAAAGCACTTGATGCATTTGAAGCAGTTGTAACAGACGCTCTTGCCAAAGGTGAAAGTGTAGCATTAATCGGCTTTGGCACTTTCTCAGTAGTAAAACGTGCTGCTCGTCAGGGCGTAAATCCTGCAACGGGAAAACCGCTACAGATTAAAGCCAAAACAGTTGCAAGGTTTAAGGCAGGTGCCAGATTAGTGGAAAAAGTGAAGTGAGTAAAAAAAGAGGCTGTCGAAGATGACAGCCTTTTTTAGTGCGAAAAAAAAGTATTATGTGGTTTCAACTAACCAATACAACCTTAAAAGCAATATGAAAATAGACCAATTGTTTTGCAAAAAATAATATCTCAAAAAAAGTATTTCTTTGATAATACCAAAATGAAATAAAACAGAACTACAGAGAACGCATTCATTGCTCAGACGTTCCTTTTCGTAATTGCGAGGAATGAAGCAACCCTGCACTTAGTCCACATTGCATCCTATCAGGGAGGAAAGTGATTGTAATCAAAGAAATACATTTTTAGAAATTCCGATTTGTGTACTACAAATTTGCGTTTTGTGAAGGGTTGAGATTTGTAGCTTATCTTGCTGTAGATAGCCTGCATTTTTTCATTGGGTCGCTGCTGATTACTTCGTCGTAGTTGTTTTGGGCTGTGGTAGTAACTGCTTTTTGCGTATCCGTGATACGGATAATCTCTTTCCATTGAAAATTAACTGACGTTGAAACTTCCGGATTATCCTGTTATTCTGTGTCCGTCTTTTCCTTTGTTTCGTCACGCTTGAGCTGAAAACGAACTGTATTGACTGGTTGATAAAGGAAAATTTTCGTGATATTTAAAAAAGAAACACCTCAAAAGAAGGTGCATTATCACTTTATTATATGTGGAAAAATGATGCTAAACTAGTGAAAATAAAGGAGATAGACAAAGTAATAGAGATGTTTGAGAGGCACAAAAATCGCTGTTCTTTCACGGTAGCTTAGACTTATTTCCGTACAAATAACAGTAGAACCATAAAAATTTTAGCCGATTTTTACATGAGATAAAATTATAAAACAAAGAGCATCAACTTCGCCCTTTAATAGTGGGGAAAGTCGATACTTTTTGTTTTGCTCTTCCTCTTGGACTTGAACCAAGGACCCTCTGATTAACAGTCAGATGCTCTAACCAACTGAGCTAAGGAAGAATAATTCTAACTTTTAGCGATGCAAAGATACAACATTTTTTTTTACTGTGCAATAGTTTTTTCAAAATTTTCAAAAATATTTTTTGCTATTGAAATAAACTCATTTGCAGACAGTTGAAGTTTTGGATTGGAAAATAACATCTCTTTTTCGCTGTTAATCGGAATAAGATGAACGTGCGCATGCAGCACTTCCAAGCCAATTACGGCAACACCAATACGTTTGCACTCAACAGCTTTTTCTATAGCCACAGCCACTTTTTTGGCAAAAGACATCAGTCCCAAATAGGTCTGTTCGTCCAAATCGAAAAGATAATCAACTTCCTTTTTCGGAATAACCAAAGTGTGCCCCTTTGTCAGCGGATTTATGTCCAAAAACGCAAAAAAGTATTCGTTTTCGGCTATTTTATAACACGGAATTTCTCCAGCAACGATTTTTGAAAAAATTGACATAACTCATTGTATTTTAGATTAATGATATAAAAATTTTCGTGTGAGCATATAGAAAGATTGCCCTTTACGCACATCGTCCCCAAAATTGAGCGTGGAAGTTTTATATCCGCACAAACCAAGTATTTGGACAGAATTACAGTTGAAATCGCCAAAAGGATACGAAAAATGAACAACTTCCTTGCCGATAATCTGCTCCAAGTACTTTTTCGACCCGCAGATTTCGTGATATTGTCTGTCGTAATCAAGAACAGATAGGCGGGGGTGGGTTTCCGTATGCGCCGCAATAGTACATAAATTGTCTTGAGATAATGTAAGGATTTGTTCGACTGACAATGCCAATTTTTTCGTCTGTTGCTCAAACGGATAGTCATAAGCAGAAAACCACTCTTCAAAAGTTTTCTTCAATTCCATTGAACTTGTGTTAAACAGTCGCGCCCTTATATCCTCAAAAGTCTGGTTTTTCTCGTCAATATTTCTGCAATTGTAGACTGTGCCGTCCGACAACTGTAAAACTTTATGCTTGCACAGAAGTTCGTCCAGAGCATACCACCACGTGCATACCCTATTGTCCATAAAACCGGTTGTTACATATATTGCGAACGGACAATCGTATTTCTTAAAAATCGGATAAGCCAATTCAAAATTATCAGAGTATCCGTCATCAAAGGTAAAGGTAACAAACTTGCTGCCAAATGATTTCTTTTTTGATATTTGTTCATAAATGTTATCCAGCGACACAAATCTGTATCCCAAGTATTTATATTTCAGGATGGTCTGTTCCAAAAACTCAGGTGTAATTTCCAAACTCCGATTGTCCGCCAACGAACTACGATTGCTTACTACCCGATGCAACATAAGTATATCACCCAAGTGAGGATGAGATATTTTGTAAATCTTTCGCTTTACCTTGTTATAGCCTTTTTTTATGGATAAATTCATTGTGAAATCCTCCTAAGATACCTCTCTAAAGAGAAATATTAAGAATTTTAAATTTCAAAACTCCTGCGGGTACGGTTATTTCCGTTATTTCACCTGCTTTTTTGCCGAGTAATCCCTTGCCTATCGGGGTGTTGATAGCCAACTTTCCCTCACGGATATTAGCTTCATTTTCAGAGACAAGCATATAATTCATCTCTTGGTCGTTGTCAAGATTTTTTACTTTCACCTTGCAGAGAATCTGTACGGTATCTGATTTAAGTTTGCTCTCGTCAATAATTCTGGCATCTGCCAGATTTTTTTTCATTTGAGAAATCTTCATTTCGAGCATACCTTGAGCCTCTTTTGCAGCGTCATACTCAGCGTTTTCCGAAAGGTCGCCCTTATCGCGTGCTTCTGCTATTTGAGTTGATATTGCCTTTCTATCCACAGACTCCATTTTTACTATCTGTTCGGCTAATTTTTTATAGCCATCCTCTGTCATATAAACTACTGCCATAATGTTTTACAATTTACTATTCTAACTTTATATATTTTAAAATTTTTAAATAATTCAACGCAACTGCAACAAACCAAGTGTTTTGTGCAAAAACTTAATGATTGATTTTTAATATCTAAGCATAACCTGACCATTTTCGCAACAGAAAAACAAAAAGAATTCCGAACCCAATCGGAACTCGTTTGCTATCTTAAATTTGTGCAAAGGTACAATTTTTTATTTATTTAGCAATTTTTTTTTATTATGTAATAATGTAAGATTTTCCTCACTAATCCGGTGTTTAAACTTATTGTAAGGAAAGTCGAGAGTTTCAAATTAGGGAATTATTATATCTTTCGATTAATTTTTCATAACCGTTTTGAATTTTGGTAGTGTTATAAAAAGTATGCTGTTATAAAAGATTGACAATCAGGGAAAAAGTGTTAATTTTATTGTATGAAAATAAAAATTACTCTTTACTGCCCCGATTGCCAAAGTGCAAAGATAAAGAAAAATGGCAACAAAAAATCGCAAAAGCAAAATTATTTATGCAAAAATTGCGGACGACAGTTTATTGGCGACCACGCATTGAGTTATAAGGTTGCCATTCGGAACTCAATCATAAGATTTTGCTGATGCTTGTTCGTGGCGTTGGTATTAGAGATATCGCTGAAATCGAAAAGGTTAGCATCAAGAAAGTGCTGTCTGTTTTGACAAAATCAAATCATAAAATCAA
>JAITNR010000213.1 GCA_031290375.1 Prevotellaceae bacterium
TACATAAAACACGAAATATAGCATAATTAGCCACTACAAAACAACTTTTACTCAAAAAGTGCCATTTTTACACAGTTTGGATATGGGGATTGGGGGATAGAGTGTCGAAGTCAGGAAAACTGTCCGTTTTGTGTGTCTTGTTTTTGGAAACAAACTCCCGCTGCACTAATGCAAAGCGATGAATATGTTCCCAATCTTCTGTCAAATTATGTGTCGTCCTAAAAAAACGGTTACAGATTTTTTAGGACAACACATTTTGCAAAAAAAAACAGGCTAACCTGCTTGGCTAACCTGCTTTTTTGCAAATTATTTTTTTACATCATTCCGCCCATTCCGCCGCCCATTGGCATCTGTGGGGCAGGATGTTCTTCCTTCTTATCCACTACAACACATTCGGTTGTAAGGAACATTCCTGCAATAGACGCGGCATTTTCCAAGGCAATGCGGGCAACTTTTGCAGGGTCAACCACACCTGCGGACAAAAGATTTTCGTATTTGTTCAAACGGGCATTGTAACCGAAATCGTCTTTACCTTCGGCAACTTTTTGTACAACCACAGCACCCTCTTTGCCTGCATTGATAACTATTTGACGCAGAGGTTCTTCAATGGCACGACGAATGATTTCAATACCTGTTTTTTCGTCTTCATTCTCTCCTTTTATCTTCGAGAGTTCCTCAATGGCACGGATATATGCCACACCACCACCGGGAACAATACCCTCTTCGATAGCAGCACGAGTGGCACTCAGAGCATCGTCTACACGGTCTTTCTTCTCTTTCATCTCAATCTCAGAGCCTGCACCAACATAAAGAACAGCCACGCCGCCCGACAGTTTGGCAAGACGTTCCTGCAATTTTTCCTTGTCGTAATCGGAAGTTGTGGCGGCAATCTGAGCCTTAATCTGGTTGATACGGTCAGCGATGTCGTTTTTCTTGCCTGAGCCATTAACGATGGTTGTGTTGTCCTTGTTGATGGTGATTTTTTCGGCTGTTCCGAGCATGTCAAGGGTAGCACTTTCGAGCTTGATGCCTTTTTCTTCGGAAATAACCATACTTCCTGTCAAAATGGCTATATCTTCGAGCATCTCCTTTCTCCTGTCGCCAAAACCCGGTGCCTTGACAGCACAAATTTTGAGCTGTGAGCGCAAACGATTTACCACAAGAGTCGTAAGAGCTTCACTATCAACATCTTCCGCAATAATCAACAGCGGACGACCCGATTGAACGGCAGGTTCGAGGATAGGCAGCAACTCTTTCAAGGAAGAGATTTTTTTGTCGTGAATCAAAACGTATGGACGTTCCATTTCACACTCCATTTTTTCGGTATTTGTAACAAAGTAAGCCGAAATATAACCACGGTCAAATTGCATTCCTTCCACCACTTCGATAGTTGTGTCGGTGCCTTTTGCTTCTTCAATGGTGATAACACCATCTTTTGACACTTTGCGCAGTGCATCGGCAATGAGTTTGCCTATTTGTGTGTCGTTGTTAGCCGAAACGGTTGCTACCTGTTCAATTTTGTCGTAGTCGTCTCCCACTACTTTCGATTGTTTTTTGATACTGCTGACAACTGCCTCAACAGCCTTGTCAATACCGTGTTTGATGTCCATCGGATTTGCACCTGAGGTAACATTTTTCAAACCTACGGTGATGATGGATTGAGCCAGCACTGTGGCGGTGGTTGTGCCGTCTCCGGCAGCGTCTCCGGTTTTAGTAGCTACTTCCTTAACCAATTGAGCACCAAGATTCTTAACTGCATCATCAAGGTCAATCTCTTTTGCTACCGTTACTCCGTCCTTTGTAATCTGCGGAGCACCATATTTTTTTTCGATAATCACATTTCTTCCCTTTGGACCAAGCGTAACTTTCACTGCATTTGCCAAAGCATCTACGCCCTGTTTCAGTTGGTCACGGGCATCAATATCAAATGAAATTTCTTTTGCCATAAACTTTTACTATTTTTATTTATTTACTTTTTGAACTGAGAAACAAGTCTTTATAAAACCTGTTCTTTTGTTTAATTAAATTACTGCCAAAATATCCGATTGTCTCATTATCAAATATTTTTCGTCCTCATATTCGAGTTCCGTCCCCGAATATTTTCCATACAATACGGTGTCATTTACTTTGACTGCCATTTCTTCATCTTTTGTACCGTTACCTGTGGCAACCACTCTTCCACGCTGGGGTTTTTCTTTGGCGGTGTCGGGGATAATAATCCCGCTTGCTGTTTTTTCTTCTGCCGGCGCAGGAAGAACTAACACTCTGTCTGCTAATGGTTTAATGTTCATAACTTTTAAGATTTATTTAATTATTTAATTATTTTTCTACATGATACAAATCAATTTTTGTGCCAAAATTTTGTTATGACATTTTGTCAGTGAACAAAATGGCGTAGATAGTATTTGTTACTGCAAGTTGCGGCTTGCTTTTTACCTGCGGTTATGAAAATTTTGCTTTTCAAGCAACTTGTTTACCGCCTGATGATGTTTGCTGTTTTGCATGGTCAGGCACAACATTGAGTACTTATTTTATTGTTTCATATCCTTTGATTACTTGTTCATTTCGCCTCTAATCGAAATTGACAACTCTTTTTTAATTTTTTTTACATCGTAATATTCGCCCAAAAGGAACATCAATTTGGTAACAGCCGCCTCTGTGGTTAAGTCGTAACCACTGATAACCCCGGCTTTTTGCAGATTTACGCTTGTTTGATAACGTCCCATCTCTACACTGCCGGCACGGCATTGTGTTATGTTAAGCAGGATAATGCCCTTTTTGTTGGCGTTGTTGAGCAACGTATATAGCCAGTCGCACGAAGGGGCATTGCCCGTGCCGTAACTTTCGATTACAACGCTCTTGAGTCCTTCTATTTCGAGTATTGACCTGACCGTTTTTTCATTAATACCGGGAAAAAGTTTCAGTATCGCAATGTTGTTATCTATCTTTTTATGAACGATTAACGGCGTTTTTTTTCTGTTTATTATGCAATATTCGGGATAATATTTGATGTGTACGCCGCTTTTGGCAAGTTCGTGACAGTTGAACGAGGCAAAGGCATCAAATTCTTCTGCATTCCTTTTGGTAGTACGGTTTCCACGCATCAGCATATCTTCAAAATAGAGGCAGACTTCTTGAATAATTGATTCGCCCCTGTCGTTTTTGGCAGCGGCGATTTCAATCGAAGTTATAAGGTTTTCCTTTGCATCGCTTCTATGGATACCGACAGGCAGTTGTGAACCTGTGAAAATAATCGGTTTAGACAAATTTTCGAGCATAAAACTTACAGCCGATGCCGAATATGACATTGTGTCAGTACCGTGTAACACTACAAAACCGTCATACCTTTCATAATGCTTTTCAATTATATTACAAATTTCCACCCAATTATCCGGTTGAAAATCAGAGGAATCGATAAGCGGATTGAATGCTATGGACGAAATCTCGACGTCAAGATTTTCCAGTTCAGGAATAGATGCAAGTACACTTTCGCAATCAAGCGGACAGAGCGATTTGCTTGCGCTGTTTTCGCCCATACTGATTGTACCGCCTGTGAGAATCAACAAAACCGAACCGTTTTTTTTCATATTTTCAATTAGTTTTTCGAGGGTAATATTTTTTGCAAAATTATGAATTTTATTTGATTAAGCAATGATAATTTTAATGAATAACGAATAATGAACAGTGAATAATTAATGAGGACTTTGCATGAAAGTTACATTTTGCCCGTAGGACAAAAAAAAATGCCGTAAATTATTTTGGTTACAAAGACCATACAAAAATGGATACTAAGAGCAAACTGATTGATACTTATGTAGTCCTGACTTCGACACTCTATCCCCCAATCCCCATATCCAAACTGTGTAAAAATGGCACTTTTTGAGTAAAAGTTGTTTTGTAGTGGTTAATTATGCTATATTTCGTGTTTTATGTAAAAT
>JAITNR010000263.1 GCA_031290375.1 Prevotellaceae bacterium
TTGATGGAAAAAAAGTTATTGAGCCAGAGAGGGGCATTTTTTTACTTTTTGTCTGTTTGGTCAAAGCGGATAAAGCGATATTGTGCGTGGTATTTTGACGATAAAAAATATGCGAAAAAATTAAGCTCGGAGAAATTGCCGTTTCGGGTGAAAAAACATCAATCCGTTTTGCTCAAAAAGCTTGGCGAAAGCGATATGCGTTTACAGGTAAACAAAGTAACCAATCTCAAAATAGCGGTCAAAAATATAAATGGCATTTTGATAAAACCAGGTCAAACATTTTCATTTTGCAAGTTGGTCGGTTTGCCCACTAAAAGGAGAGGTTATCTGGAAGGCATGGAGCTATCTTTCGGCAAAGCGAGAGCGGGAATTGGCGGTGGGATTTGCCAAATCTCAAATCTCATTCATTGGCTTGTTATGCACAGCCCTTTGAGCGTTACGGAGCGTTATCATCACTCTTTTGACCCGTTCCCTGATGATGGGAGAGTTTTGCCTTTTGGAAGCGGGGCGACTGTGTTTTATAATTATAGAGATTATCAATTTACAAATAATACAAATCACACTTATCAGCTGTTTTTTTGGTTTTCTGACAAATGTCTTGAAGGCGAGCTTCGTGTGGATACAAAACTGCCTTTCACTTATCATGTGTTTGAGAAAGAACATCAATTTTTAAATATAGACGGTGTTTTTTACCGCAAAAATGAGATTTGGCAACGCAAAGCATTAAAAACAAACGGCGAGCTTGTGAGCGATAAGCTGATGAGTAAAAACTTCGCCAGAGTGATGTATAAGCCGCAAAACTGTGATTGTGGATAGAAATAAGAATAAAAGCGATTTTGAAGATGTAATAAATTATAATGCCTAATGTTTATATTTGGAGAGTAATTACATGTTGCAAGAAATAGATATTTATAAAAAGATTAAAGAAGAAATTAAAGCGGATTATTACATCCAAAATTATTCCAATGATGGACAACGTTTTATTGCGTGGTATCTTTTTAATATCCTAAAACAAGATAGAAATCAGACTAAAGATGCTATAACAGATGGTGCAGATGACAAGCAAATTGATGCTATTGTAATTGATGAAGATAAGCAAACTATTTTTATAATTCAAGGTAAATTTATTTCAGGAGAAAGCATTGACGCAGAACCATTGAGAGAAATCTTATCATCTTGGATGCAGTTAAGAGATTTGGTTAAATTGCAAAATGTAGCTAATCAAAAACTTCAAAGAAAACTTTCTGAAGTCGCAAAAGCATTTGAAGATGAATATGAAGTGTGTTTTGAACTAATCACAACTGCGTCTCTGACAAATTCGGCAAAAAACGACCTTGAAACTTTTCAAAAACGATTAGCTGAAATTTCCGAAAATGAAGATTTCGATGCGATAATTTCACTCGTTGATGAAGAAGAATTAGGAAGAAGATATGAATTGGTATTAGAAACAGACAATCCACAAATTAATTACACATTAAATTTGGCCGACAGTAAATATATGCCTGTAGAAATTGCAAGCACGCAAGTTGTAATCGCAGCTGTACCATTAAAAGAAGCTGTGAAAATTCAAGGAATAAAAGATGGCTCTTTATTCCAAAAAAATGTAAGGCAAAGTTTAGGAAGCAGTAATACAGTTAATAAAAAAATTAGACAAACTATATTAGGTGATAAACACAAAGATTTTTTCTTTTTTCATAACGGTATTACAGCTATTTGCAACAGAATGGAGTTAGGAGAAAATCAACTTAAACTTTATGGGTTAAGTGTTGTAAACGGATGTCAATCGCTAAATACAATTCAAAGTTGTAGTGAAACAGTAAAAAAGATTGATGATACTTACGTCCTTTTTAGATTTTATGAAATTCCTCAAAGAGATAGAGCTGATTTAATAAGTATCAATACAAATTCGCAGAGCGCAGTAAAGCCAAGAGATTTAAGGAGCAATGATAAAAGGGTGCTAAATTTGAAACGATTGTTTGAGCAAAAATACACCCAAGGCTATTTCATTACTAAACGCGGAGAGATTGCGCCACCAGAAAAAGACAAAAATTTTATTATAGATTTGTCAGACCTTGGTAAGTATTTAATTGCTTGGTATTCTCAAAGACCGAATATTTCGTATGGCGAAACAAAAATATTTGATAAATTTTTTGAAATACTGTTCAAGAAAAAAGATTATAAGCCTGAAAATATTCAAGGATTGAATATTTGGATGAAAGAGATAATGAAAAATTGGACTGATAAAAATCTATTGGGCCTTAATGAAACATTGCTGACAATGAAAGCATATGCGCCATTTCATCACCTATATGCTGTTTCTATGATTTTTGCAATAGGCAATAACAAACCAGATAGAGTTCCTTCTCCAAACTCAACTTGGGAAAGTGCAAAAAATAACGGAATGATAGAACAAATAGTAACTATGGCTGGACGTTGTTTAGATACTGCATTGCAAAATGCTTCAAATAAAGAGATGAATGGTAAAATTTTCAGTCCTCAAAATTGGGTAAAATCAAAACAAAGTTTAGACGACATCAACGCCACAATCAGACCATATATTGATACATTTCGAATGATAAGTAAGGAGCAATACGAAAATCTTATGAAAACAATAACAATAGGACAGGAACAATTTGAATATAGACTGCAAGCAGAATGAGATATTTATGATGTTACAAACTTCATCGCTTTGGCGATTTCTCCCTCATCATAAGCATTATCAAAAAAGAGATTGAAAGCCAAAACCGCTTGATAAAGCAACATATCCAAGCCGTCTTTGTATGTAAGTGTGTTCTCTTCGCAAAGGTGTAAAAATGGCGTTTGTCTGCCGTAAATCACATCAAAGCCAAATTTAGCGTTTTTCAAAATCTCATTGATGAGTTCACGAGGTGCGGGCAATGCGTCATCTTTGAGTCCTGCTGAAGTCGTATTTATGACGATGTCGTATTTTTTTACCCTGAAATCCTCGTGTGAGAAAGCTAAAAATCCCTTTTCTTGGAAAAACGAGAGCCGCTCTTTTGAGCGGTTGAGAATATCCACGCTCACGCCGTTTTCTTTAAGCATAAATGCTATGGCTTTGGCTGTGCCACCCGCTCCTAAGATAAGAGCGTTTTTTATCTCGCCAAACTCTTTTATCGCACGCAAAAAACCGCCCGCGTCCGTGTTAAAACCTATCAAACGAGCGTTTTTTTGCACTATCGTATTAACGGCTTCTATCTCTCGTGCGATACCCACGACATCATCACACATCGCAAATGCCGCCTCTTTATGTGGCACTGTGATATTTGCTCCGCATAAACGCAACTCTAAAAATTTCTCTCTTAGTTTGCCGCCGTTTTCAAGCAGTGTTTTTGAGTAGTTAGCATCTATCCTCAAAGCCTTAAAAGCCGCATTGTGCAGCTTTGGCGAGATAGAGTGTTCTATGGGGTTTCCAAAAACTGAAAATTGTTTCATAAAAAAGCAAGGCTCGCTATAACGAGCCTTTTATTTATTGTATTTTGGAGTACATAGCGTCTTTAGCTATGGAGTCTCTTATCTCGGGCAACTGTATTCGCGCCTCACTCTCTGATTTAAAAGGACCTACTAAGACTTTTGTCATAGTTTGGGACTTAACGGTAGTTTTATATAGATGATACTTATAACCGCCTTTTGTTATGCTGTCTAAAAAGCTTTTGTCAGGCGCCTTTGAGAAAGCTCCCACCTGTACATAATGTCCGCTTGACACAGAACTTGAGGAAGTTGTTGCTGTGCCAGAGCTGACATTTGTTTTGGGTTGAGACGGCGTTGTCTGTTTGGGCACGCTGGTTTGTTTGGGCGGAGTAACTATTGTCGCAGGCGGGGCAATGTTTGGCGATACATTCACGCTATCATTGTCGATAATCGTTATACCAGAATCAATCGTGTCGTTAAATGTATCATTTGCGTTTACAGCACTATCGTTTGGTGTATCGTAAAAGTTTGAAGTATTGACTTCAGGCGTCTCAATAACAGTTTGCGGAGGCGTTTGTGATAGCAGTGAATCAGTCAGGGTGCCCGATGTATCTTCAGGTTTGCTGATAAGTTTCATTATCATCAATACAAGCACAAAAAGTAATACTAAAAGTACTGCTATGACAATCAGCCTTTTGATTTTTGTGGCTTTGTTTGGACCTTTTTGCTCTAGCAAAATATCGCTTAATTCATTTTTCTCTTCCATTTTCATTCCTTTTTAGTATGTAGCTCTATCATAAATAATGAAATTTGATGATAGCTCTTTAACTTCTTTTTTAACTTTTCGCTGTACTGAGGCGTCGCCTATGTTTGTCAAAACTTCAGCGATTTTTTCAGCTATAAATATGAACTCTTTATCTTTCATACCCCGTGAGGTCAGTGCTGCTGAGCCTATTCTCACACCAGATGTTACAACCGGACTTCGCTTCTCACCAGGAACTGTGTTTTTATTTACAGTGATACCAGCCTCCTCAAGAGCGTGGTCAGCGTCTTTGCCGCTAAATTCTCGCTCCAAAAAGCTGAGCAGTATCATATGGTTGTCTGTGCCGCCGCTGACGACACTAAAACCTTTGGCTGATAACACTTCTGCTAAAATTTTAGCGTTTATCTTGACTTGTTTGGCG
>JAITNR010000024.1 GCA_031290375.1 Prevotellaceae bacterium
AATTTTATAGATTAAAATATTTATAAAATATATCTATATAACCCTAATTTAATAGGAAATATTCAAGCAAAAAACAGATAAATACCTGTTATGTAAATATTTAACGAAAATTGTCCGCGAAGTGATATTAGGGGAATAACTAAATATGAAAATCTGTGATGAACAATGAAGCCAGATTATTCATTGTTCATTATTCATTATTCTAAATCGCTTGCCAGCCAATATCTTTTCTATAAAACAGGTTGTTACACTCAATTTTGGAAATTGCGTCCAGTACTTTTTTTCGTGCCTCATTCAAATTGTCGTCCAAGGCAAGCATAAACAGTACTCTGCCGCCATTTGCAAGCAATTTTCCGTTTTCCAATTTTGTTCCCATTTGAAAAACCTGAGCATCAACCCTGTCAAGCCCCTTTATTTCAAAGCCTTTTTCGTAAGCCGCAGGATAACCCTTTGAGGCAAGCACTATGCCCAAAGCAGCTCGCTTATCCCATTGAATTTCAGGTATTTTTCCGTCTAAAACATCACAAAAAATATCATACAAATCACTTTTTAGACGCGGCAAGACAACCTCAGTTTCAGGGTCGCCAAAACGGGCGTTAAACTCAATAACCTTTATTCCGTTTTGGGTCTTCACAAGTCCGCCGTAAAGTACTCCGCTAAACTCACAGGACTCTGAACATAAGGCACTTGCTGTTTTTTGCATAATATTTTCAAAAGCAAATTTTTTGTCCTCTTCCGTAACAAACGTCAGAGGCGAGTAAGCCCCCATTCCGCCTGTATTTTCACCCTTGTCCCCCTCAAATGCCCGCTTATGGTCTTGTGCCAATTCCATCGGAAAAACGTTTTTGCCATTAACAAAACACATAAACGAAAATTCCTGTCCTAATAGAAATTCCTCCACCACTACCCTACCCTGCCCGAATTTACGGTGCAAAAGCATCTCTTGCAAAGCATGTTTTGCCTGCTCAAAATCTTCGGCAACTACCACACCCTTACCCGCCGCAAGTCCGTCATACTTCAGAACTATAGGTGTGCCCTGCTCGGTAACATATTGTATCGCAGAATTATAATCATCAAAAACCCGATAGTTTGCAGTAGGAATGTCATATTTTTTCATCAATTCCTTAGCAAATTCCTTGCTCGATTCAATCTTAGCTGCTGATTTGGTTGCACCGAAAATTTTTAAGCCATTTGCCCTAAAAACATCAACCACACCTGCCACCAAAGATATTTCAGGTCCTACAACAGTCAAGTCTATCTGCTCCCTTTTTGCGAAGTCAAGCAATGCTGTTATGTCTGTTTCGTCAATATTGACACATTCAGCGATTTGTGCAATACCTGCATTGCCCGGTGCAGCAAAAATTTGGGTTACTTTTTTTGACTTTCTTAAACTTTCACATATCGCGTGGCATCTGCCTCCACCGCCTATCACAAACACCTTCACGTTCATTTTTCAAGATATTATAAATAAATTATATGAATTTTAGGTGTAACATTGTAGCCATTAAATTGTTGTTCAACCCTGTGCCGTTTAATTTGTTGTGTCCAGGTCGTTTAACAGTTCTTCCGCTCTCTCTTTATCGCGTGCAAATATGTTCAGCCTCACGCCGAAGGATGAGGAAAACACAGGATACAGTTGTGCTGTATTTTCGCCGCTGACAAAAGCCTCAATGCCGTTTTCTTTCAAAAAATCCCTTGCATAGCCGGCATCATAAAGGTTTTCGTATGATTTTATATTGATTATCCGGTCTTCCATAATTTTCTATTTTTTTGCACACCGACAATGCTGATTAAGCAGATTAACACATTTTTTTTAATCATATCTGCGAAACTCCGTTTAATCAGTGTCATCTGTGCCAATAAATAAATTTAATTCAATTTATGAATAACCAACCCCGAACGCAGTTTTGGCTCAAACCACGTGGTTTTGGGAGGCATAATATTGCCTGTGTCGGCAATGTCAATCAACTGCTTCATCGAAACTGGATAAAGAGCCAAAGCCACCTTCATTTCACCACTATCCACTCGTTTGCTCAATTCGCCCAAGCCACGAATGCCGCCAACAAAGTCAATTCTCTTGTCAGAACGCAAATCTTTGATACCAAGTATTTCGTCAAGAATAATGTTTGAGGAAATTGTAACGTCAAGCACGCCAATCGGGTCGTTGTCGTTGTAAGTGTCCTTGTTAGCTGTCAAAGAGTACCATTCACCATTCAAATAAAGGGCAAAATTGTGCAATCCGGCAGGATGATAAATTTCTTTGCCTTTTTTCTCAACAATGAAATTCTTATTCAATTCTTCCAAAAATTCAGCCTCAGAAAATCCGTTCAAGTCCTTTACTACACGGTTGTAGTCGATAATTGTCAGTTCGTCATCAGGGAAACAGACAGCAAGGAAGTAGTTGTATTCTTCATCTCCTCTGTGGTTGGGATTATTGCGGCGTTTTTCGTCCCCTACCAAAGCGGCAGCGGCACTTCTGTGATGCCCGTCCGCAATATAAAGAGCGGGAATTTTCGCAAAAGTTTCCGTAATTTGCCCTATATCGTTTTTATCAGCAATTACCCAAAAGTGATGACCAAAACCATCGGGGGCAACAAAATCGTATTCAGGCGTTCCCTTAATCGTTTTATTTACAATCTCTTTGAGAACAGGATTGTTTGGATAAGCAAAAAAGACAGGTTCAATATTCGCATTATTCACTCGGACGTGCTTCATGCGGTCTTCTTCCTTGTCCCTGCGGGTCAGTTCGTGCTTCTTGATTTTGCCTGTCATATAGTCATCTACACAGGCTGCAACGCAAAGCCCGTACTGAGTTTTACCGTTCATAGTCTGTGCATAAACGTAGTAACAGTCATCCTTGTCCTGAACCAGCCAGCCTTTTTGCTGAAACAGATTGAAGTTTTCAAGAGCCTTTTGATAAACTTTCTCTTCGTGCTCATCTGTTCCTGCGGAAAAGTCAATTTCGGGCTTGATAATGTGATACAGAGACATTTCATTGCCTTCTGCCTCCTTCCTTGCTTCCCCTGAATTTAGCACGTCGTAGGGGCGTGAAGCGATTTTTTCTACAAGCGATTTTTGAGGGCGAACACCCTTAAACGGTTTGATAGTTGCCATAATTGTTTACAAAATTTTAATATGTAAGTATTGATTTTTAATCTATTAATAAATTGATTTTCCAGCAAAACCAACTCTCAAAGGTAATAAAAAAAATTGAATTGAGATATATTCTGTTCCGTTTCTTTTATCCTTTACTGTAGTTTTTCCATTTTTCAAGCAGAGCCTGAAAATCTTCAGGTAATTCGCTGTCAAACTGCATCCACTCCTGTTTTGTCGGATGTATAAAACCGAGTGTTTTGGCGTGGAGTGCTTGACGGGGACAAACCTCAAAACAATTTAAAACAAACTGCTTGTACTTTGCAAAAAGGTTACCCTTAACAATTTCGGCACCACCGTATTTTGCGTCGTTAAAAAGCGAATGCCCAATACTTTGAAAATGAACACGGATTTGATGTGTTCGCCCTGTTTCCAATTTGCACTCAACCAGAGTTACATATTCAAAACGCTGTAACACACGATAGTGCGTAATTGCATACTTAGCCGCAGGGTTCTCTTCTTCGGTATAAATCCTAAAACTTTGTCTGTCCTTTGTGTCGCGAGCAATATTGCCTGTGATTGTGCCGCTATCCTCCTTTACTACGCCCCAAACCAATGCGTTATAAGTGCGTTCGGTTGTTTTGTCGAAAAACTGCTGTCCAAGATTACTTTTTGCAAATTCGGTTTTGGCAATCAACAACAACCCGGATGTATCCTTGTCTATACGATGAACAAGTCCAATTTTAGGATTGTTTGCATCAAAATTGGCACTGTCCCTAAAATAGTATGCAAGCGCATTAAGCAAAGTGCCACTGCGGTTGCCCACCGCCGGATGTACACACAAACCGGGTTGTTTGTCAATCAACAGAATATCATCGTCTTCATACGCAATATTGACAGGAATATTTTCGGCAAAAACAGTAAAATCATCCTGTGGATAATCAAGCGAAACCGTTACCACATCAAGCGGTTTTATCTTGTGATTTGACTTTACAGAACAGTGATTTACCTTGATATATCCCGCTTGAGCAGCCTCCTGTATGCGTGTTCGCGAAACACTGTTGCCAAGCATATTCGACAAAAACCTGTCCACACGCAACGCTCCCTGTCCCTTGTCTGCAACAAACCTGTGCCGTTCATACAGTTCAGGCGAATTTTCTTCTGCCTCATTCAATTCTTCGTCCTGATAATATTCTTCCGTCATAATCAATTTTTAATGACACAGAACGTATTCATTGTTCATTGTTCATTATCCAATCACAGATTTTCAAGTACTTTTACGAGCAGAGTCCAGAATTTTTCGGTGTCCGCAATGTGCAGTCTTTCATCGGGCGAATGTACGCCACGCATTGTAGGTCCGAACGAAACCATATCCATTGCAGGATATTTTTCACTGAACAGTCCGCACTCCAAACCTGCGTGTATGGCTCTGATTTTCATTTCTTGACGGAAAAGATTTTTATAAGTATCATCAACAATTTTAGCAAGCTCGGAATTAGGATTTGGTTTCCATCCGGGATAGCCATCGCTGTGCTCAACATTTGCCCCTGCCATAACAAATACGCTCTCAACCATATTGGCAATGTCTGTCTTTGCCGATGCCACCGAACTGCGTTGAGAAGTTGAAATCCTAATCTCTCCGTCAGCCATTTTCACTGAAGCGAGGTTAGTGGAAGTTTCCACCAAACCGTGCATATCATCGCTCATACGGATAATGCCATGCGGACAGGCGTAGAGAGCATTGAATAGCCTTTTGACCATCTGCCCGTCAATAATGGTTTGCGGTGCTGCAACCGTATCAATAGAAACGCTCATATTCGGCTCCGTTGCCGCATATTCAGCACGTACATCTACAGAATAGTGATTGATGGCTATCGCCAGTTTTTCCTTAAAATTCATATCCACGCCGATAATGGCAAAAGCCTCACGCGCAATGGCGTTACGGAGGTTGCCGCCGTCAATTTCCGAAAGAACAAGCTTTGTCTTTTTTGCAATATTCCACAAAAAACGATTGAGAATTTTGTTGGCACAAGCACGGTTTTTGTCAATATCATCGCCCGAATGCCCGCCGAGCAAGCCCTTTACCGATATTTTTGCATAAAACAACTCTTTCGGAGCAATTTCCGTGCTGTATCCGAAACTGACCAAAGTGTCAATGCCACCCGCACAACCAATAAACAGTTCACCGTCATCTTCAGAGTCGAGGTTAATCAACTTTTTGCCGGAAAGAAAATTGTTTTCCAGAGCAAAAGCCCCTGTCAAACCCGTTTCTTCATCCACAGTGAAAAGGCACTCCAATTCGGGGTGCTTGAGGTCTTTGTCGAGCAACACCGCCATAGCAGCTGCCATACCTATGCCGTTGTCCGCACCAAGCGTTGTACCTCTGGCTTTGAGCCATTCGCCGTCAATGTAAGGTTGAATCGGGTCTTTGTCGAAGTCATGCGTGGTGTCGCTGTTTTTTTCGCACACCATGTCCATGTGCGACTGCAAAATCACGCAAGGGTGCTTTTCATAGCCCTTTGAAGCCGATTTTTTCATCAAAACGTTGCCGACTTTGTCCCTTGACGTTTCGATGTTGTGCTTTTTGCCAAAATCAAGCAAAAAATTAATAATTTTTTCTTCTTTCTTTGAAGGACGAGGAACCTGACAAATGTCAATAAAACACTGCCACATCCCTTGAGGTTTTAAATCTTTGATTTCCATTTTATTTTTTCAGTTAAAGTTATTAGTTCAAACAACAAGTAATTAGATAAATTTGCATTAACAATAATTTTTCCCCAAAGGTACAACAATTTTTTTATTTGACTAAAAAAATGTAATTTTGACTGCATAATTTAACATAAAATATGATAGAGCAGGAAATATATCATCACCCCGAGGAAAACAAAGAGTATCAGGGGCTTAAAATTCAGCGTGCGATTAAATACAATCCGCCTGTGGTCAATCCATATTTGAAAAAAACCAAATCCCGTCCCGTTTTGACCGTTGAAGACTATGTTAATGGAATTTTATCAGGCAATATATCCGTTTTGAGTCAGGCTGTTACTTTGGTAGAAAGTTCTGCCAAGTCGCACTATTTTTTAGCTCAGCAGGTGATAGAAAAGTGTTTGCCCCATTCGGGCAAATCGTTTAGAGTAGGAATAACAGGCGTGCCCGGAGCAGGCAAAAGCACTTTTATAGATGCCCTTGGAATGGATATTGTGAATAACGGCAAAAAACTTGCCGTTCTGGCAGTTGACCCAAGCAGTGAGCGTTCCAAAGGCAGTATTTTGGGCGACAAAACGAGGATGGAAATGTTGGCTGTTTCACCAAATGCGTTTGTGCGTCCCTCTCCGTCAGCCGGTTCGCTGGGCGGCGTGGCTCGCAAGACGCGGGAGACCATTATTTTGTGCGAAGCAGCAGGCTTTGACGTGATTTTTGTTGAAACTGTCGGAGTAGGACAATCCGAAACGGCTGTTCACGGTATGGTGGATTTTTTCCTGCTGATACAACTCTCAGGCACAGGCGACGAACTTCAAGGCATCAAGCGCGGCATAATGGAAATGGCTGACGGTATCGCCATCAACAAGGCAGACGGCAACAACATCGAAAAGGCAAACATTGCCAAAAATCAGTTTAAGAATGCTTTGCACCTTTTCCCGATGCCTCCGTCGGGCTGGTCGCCTCAGGTGCAGACCTGTTCCGCGATTGAGCACATTGACATTGATAAAGTCTGGCAAATGATAGAAGATTACAATGATTTTACAAAAAAAAATAATTATTTTCATAAAAAACGGCAATTGCAATCAAAATATTGGATGTATGAAACAATAGACGGTGCACTTAAAAACAGTTTTTATAAAAATCCTGAAATAGAAAAACTGCTCGAAGAGACCGAAAACAAATTAAATAACAATCAAATCACCCCATTTGCAGCCGCAAATCAACTGATGGAACTTTATAACAAATGCTTCGCCGAGAAAAGATAAATGCTCCGCAATAAAAAAGGTAAACCATCTTTTTCTCTTTCCCATTTTTTCAGTTTCGGTAGCTATCAATTGTAAATTGAGGCTTACCAATTCACGATTGTTGGTAGACAATTCGTGCTTACTCCTGACTTCGACGGTCAAAAATCACAAAGCACTATTACTCAACGACTTACCAAAACAGCGAGCCACTACACTTTTTAATTTTCGAGTAATTGATAAGGCACTAAACTTCGGTGTTTTTTCATTGCTTGATATATTGTTTGTGTGTCTTTTGACGTTTTGGCAG